>JAZTXU010000039.1:0-3355 GCA_045636565.1 Acutalibacteraceae bacterium | reverse complement strand
AGGAAAAAGGAATGTCGTTATTTAAAGATAAAACATTATTGATTACAGGTGGTACAGGTTCTTTTGGAAACGCAGTTTTAAACCGTTTCCTTAATACTGATATAGGAGAAATCCGTATTTTTTCGCGTGACGAAAAGAAGCAGGATGATATGCGCCATGAATTTCAGGCGAAAATGCCTGAAGCGGCTGAAAAAATAAGGTTTTACATCGGTGATGTAAGAGATTTGCAATCGGTTAAAAATGCCATGCACGGGGTGGACTATATTTTCCATGCGGCTGCTTTAAAGCAGGTTCCTTCTTGTGAGTTTTTCCCGATTGAGGCAGTAAAAACCAATGTTTTAGGTACTGAAAATGTACTTAATGCGGCAATAGATGCAGGCGTTAAAAATATAGTTTGCTTGTCCACTGATAAAGCGGCTTATCCTGTTAATGCAATGGGAACAAGTAAGGCTATGATGGAAAAGGTTATAGTTGCTAAGTCACGTACGGTATCCCCTGCAAAAACCAAGATTTGCTGTACCCGTTACGGCAATGTTATGTGTTCAAGAGGTTCGGTTATTCCGCTTTGGATTGAACAGATTAAGGCGGGTAATCCAATTACCATTACCGAACCTAATATGACCAGATTTATTATGTCGCTTGATGAAGCGGTTGACCTTGTTCTTTTTGCTTTTGAAAACGGCGTTTCGGGAGATGTTTTAGTCCAAAAAGCACCTGCTTGCACAATAGAAACCTTGGCAAAGGCGGTTGCGGAACTCTTTAATCCTGAAACCGAGATTAGGGTTATAGGTATTCGTCACGGCGAGAAAATGTATGAGACACTTCTCACTAACGAAGAGTGTGCAAACGCTGAGGACTTGGGTGAATTTTACCGTGTTCCTTGTGATAAGCGCGACCTTAATTATGATAAGTATTATAGTAGCGGAGATAAAGAAAGAAATCCTCTCAGCGAGTTTAATTCAAATAACACCGAGTTACTTAATGTTGAACAGGTGAAAGAAAAACTTTTGTCTTTGGAATATATCAGAAATGAAATTATAAACTTAAAAGAAGGTAAATAATGGAGCAAAGTTTTGTAAAAGGTATAGTAGCGCTTGTTAAAAGTGCTTTTACCAAGGAAAAAACAGTATTGTCTGATGACTTTGATTTCAATATGGCGTATAAACTGGCCAAAAAGCATAATATAATACCTATTATTTATTACGGTATTATAAACTCGGGTGTGCAGGTGCCGGCAGAAATAATGCAAAAGTTTTTTTCTGATGTGTGTCAGAATATTGCTGTATGTGAGCGTCAAAAGTTTGAAATCAGTATTCTTCAAAGCGAGTTTGAAAAAAATTGTATAGATTTTATGCCTTTAAAGGGTACTATTATACGAGATTTTTATCCTAAAGCCGAAATGCGCGCAATGGGTGATGCCGACATACTCATTAAATTTGAACAATACGATAAGATTGTTGCTATTCTGGAGGAAAAGGGTTATACATTTTTAAAAGAAGGCAGCAATGAATTAGTATGGTCTAAACAGTCATTACTATTGGAATTGCATAGATATTTAGTTTCGCCTCAGCATGAAGACTATTTTAAGGTTTTTGGTGACGGTTGGAAATATGCCAAATCGGCAGAAGGTTATAAGTATAAATACGAAATGTCGGATGAGGACTTTTTTGTGTTTATGTTTGTTCATATGGCTAAACATTACAGAAGTTCCGGTGTTGGAATAAAGCATATAGTGGATATATGGTTGTATCGCAGTTCTAAACCCGAACTTGATGAAGAGTATATTAAAACTCGTTTAGAAGAGTTGAAAATGTTTGATTTTTATAAGAACATTTTAAAAACCATCGAAGTTTGGTTTGCCGATAAAGAGTTTGACGATATTACATATTTGATAACAGAAAAAATATTTTCAAGCGGTGTTTTTGGCACAAATGAATCGGCAAATAAATCAAAGGCTTTAAAAGAAATTAAAAGCGGAAATACTAAAACTTCACGAATCAGACGTGTTTTTGGTACAATATTTTTGCCGTATTACAGTATGTGTTTGTTGTTTCCTGTATTAAAAAAGGTTCCTTTGTTACTGCCTTTCTTTTGGATTTATCGCGGAATATACACAGTGCTGTTTAAAAAAGGAACACTTACAAGGCATTTTAATGCTATTAAACAGTTATCGCCGGAGCAACTTTCACAGTATGAAAAAGAATTGAATGCGGTAGGTTTGGATTATCGCTTTGAGGAGTAGTATATGAATATTCTTGTAACAGGTGCACACGGTTTTGTGGGAAAAAATCTTTGCCAGACACTTTATAATATTGCGTCCCAAAAGGATAAAAGTCACAATATAAATGAAGAAATCAAAGTGTTTGAGTATGACTTGGATACAGATTCCCGCTTGCTTGATGATTTTTGCAAAGAATGTGATTTTGTATTTCACTTGGCGGGCGTGAACAGACCTCAAAATACGCAAGAATTTATGCAAGGTAACTTTGGTTTCACATCCGTTTTACTTGATACCCTTAAAAAATATAACAATACCTGCCCGGTTATGATTTCTTCATCTATTCAGGCGGCTTTAAATAATCCGTACGGATTATCTAAAAAAGCAGGGGAAGACCTGATGTTTTCTTATTCGGAAGAAACCGGTGCGAAGGTGCTTGTTTACCGTTTGCCTAATGTTTTCGGTAAATGGTGCAGACCTAATTACAACAGTGCGGTTGCCACATTCTGCAATAATATAGCAAACGATTTACCAATTCAGGTAAACGATCGCAGTGTTAATATGACTCTTGTGTACATTGATGATGTGGTTGATGAACTTGTAAGGGCACTTAAAGGCGAAGAAAACAGAGTAGATGCTTATTGCAAGGTGCCTGTGGAGCATAAGATTACACTGGGTGAAATTGTGGATTTGATTTATTCGTTTAAAAATCAACCCGAAAGTTTAATTATTCCTGAAATTCCGTTCGGAAGTTTTGAAAAGAAACTATATTCCACATATCTGTCCTATCTGCCAAAAGAAAAGGTGTCATTTCCGCTTAAAATGAACATTGACCAAAGAGGCAGTTTCACCGAACTTTTAAAGACCGAAAAATGCGGTCAGGTGAGTGTTAATATTTCAAAACCCGGCATTACAAAGGGTCAGCATTGGCACAACACCAAGTGGGAATTTTTCATTGTTGTATCGGGCAAAGGCCTTATTCAGCAAAGAAAAATCGGTAGCGACGAAGTGCTTAATTTTGAAGTTTCGGGGGACAAAATTGAGGCGGTACATATGCTTCCCGGTTATACTCATAATATAATAAATTTAAGCGAAACTGAGGATTTGGTAACAGTTATGTGGGCAAATGAACAGTTC
>JAZTXU010000038.1:0-19484 GCA_045636565.1 Acutalibacteraceae bacterium | reverse complement strand
GTGGTAAGAGTAAAGCAGGTTTTAAAGGTTTCGGATTCACTTGTTAAGGTGCTTGTTGAAGGACTTTACAGAGCAGAATATACTAATTTCAGGAGCGGTAAAAACTTTTATTATGCCGATGTAACAAAGTGCGAGGAAAAGCCTGTAACTAATAGAGAGGTTTATGTTGAAACCCTCATTCGCAGAATCAGAACACAGTTCCACAAGTATAAAAATATTCTTCCCGGAATTGCTCCTGATATTGTGATGACGGTGGACAGTGTTACGGATTTAGGTTTTATATCCGACTTTATTGCCTTTAATATTCCGGCTCCGTTTGATGATAAGCAGTTTGTTTTAGAACAGTTAAATCCCGTTAAAAGAGCAAAAATTCTTATTGAATTACTTGATAAAGAGCGCGAAATAGGGGAGATTGACCGTAAAATCAATGAAAAAACCAGAAGTGCTATTGATGAAAACCAAAGAGAATATTATTTAAAAGAACAAATAAGAGCAATTAATCAAGAACTTTATGGTGATGATTCAGCAGATGAGATTGAGGCTTATTATGCTAAAATCGAAGCGCTAGATGCTGATTTTGAAGTGAAGGAAAAGCTTCAAAGCCATGTAAATAAGCTTTCAAAAATGCCGAGTGGCTCGCATGAGGGTACCGTTGAAAGAAATTATCTTGATGCCTGTCTTGAACTTCCGTGGAGAAAATATACTAATGTCTGCACAGATGTCAAGCGTGCTGAAAAGATTTTAAACCGTGATATTTACGGTATGGAAAAGGTGAAAGAACGCATTTTAGAACTTTTATCGGTCTATACTTTGGCACCTGATATTAAGGGTCAGATTATCTGTCTTGCAGGCCCTCCCGGTGTGGGTAAAACTTCAATAGGTAAAACTATTGCCGAGTGTATGGGAAGAAGTTTTTCTCGTATTTCTTTGGGTGGTATTCACGATGAAGCAGAAATCCGCGGTCATAGAAAAACATATATTGGTTCTATGCCGGGTAAAATTATTAATGCGATTAAACAGTCAAAAAGCGGTAATCCTTTAATTTTGCTTGATGAAATCGATAAACTCGGTAATGATTATAAGGGAGACCCTGCATCTGCTTTGTTAGAGGTGTTGGATCCTGAACAAAACACAACCTTTGTTGACCATTTTATTGAAATCCCCTTTGATTTAAGCCATACTGTGTTTATTGCTACTGCTAATAATATTGATACAGTTCCTGCACCTTTGCGTGACAGAATGGAAATTATTGAACTTTCAACCTATTCGAGGGAAGAAAAGTTCAATATTGCCAAAAAACATCTGATATTAAAGCAGATTGAACGCCACGGGCTTAATAAAAATCAGATTAAGTTTTATGACAGTGCGATTTATTCGCTTATTGATTTTTATACAAGGGAATCAGGTGTCAGAAAACTTGAACGTGCAATTGCCTCGCTCTGCCGTAAATCGGCTAAGCTTATAGCATCGGGTGAGGTTAAAAAGGTGAATATAAAGGATACCGATGTTGTAAAAATGCTTGGAAAGCATAAGTATAAGCCTGAAATAATACTTGAGAATAATGAAGTGGGCATTATTAACGGCTTGGCTTGGACTTCGGTTGGCGGAACTATTATGCAACTTGAAGTATCTTCAATGCAGGGCACCGGTAAAATTGAGCTTACCGGTTCACTTGGAGATGTTATGAAAGAATCTGCCCGTGCGGCAGTAAGCTTTGTTCGTGCAAATGCGGAGAAATATGGTATAGACCCCGATTTTTATAAGACTCGGGATATACATATTCACGCAACCGAGGCGGCAACTCCTAAGGATGGTCCTTCTGCCGGTGTAACAATTACCACGGCGCTTGTGTCTGCGCTTACAAACAGACCTATACTTCGCGATATTGCGATGACAGGTGAGGTTACCATAAGAGGCAGGGTGCTGGCGATAGGTGGATTAAAGGAAAAATCAATGGCTGCTTATACCGGTGGAGTTAAAACGGTATTTATCCCAAAAGAAAACGAAGCCGATCTCGATGAGGTTGATAGCGTTGTAAAGGAAAATGTAACCTTTATTCCTGTAAGTTTTGTGGATGAAATTATTGAAAAAGCATTGGTTTTAGAACCTGAGACAGAGGAAAAAGAGTGGAATCTAAGCGAAAAAATGCTTGTTGGAGGCTCAAATGCAAAGGCTTTGAGACAATAGGAGGATTTATGAATTTTAATAATGCTCAATTCGAAAGAGCCTTTGGACTTTTATCACAGTTAGGCGAATCTGATTTGCCCGAAATTTGTTTTTCGGGCAGGTCAAATGTTGGAAAATCCTCTCTGATAAATAAGGTTCTGGGAAGAAAAGCAATGGCAAGGGTAAGTTCAAAACCGGGTAAAACAGTTACCATTAATTTTTACAAGGTTGAAAACGTGCGCCTTGTTGACCTTCCCGGTTACGGATATGCCAAAATAGCTTACAGTGAAAAGGAACGCTGGGCTGAACTTATGGAAGGGTATTTCGGCTCAGGCAGAAATATTAAAAGGGTCTTTCAACTTATTGATATGCGCCATCCTGCAACCGATTTTGATTTATCGATGCTTGATTATATGCGCCAAATGGAAATTCCGTATTCTGTAATTCTTACCAAGGCGGATAAACTTAATAAATCTGAAACTGAAAAACGCCTTGCTTTAATCAGAGAAGAGTTGGGTGATTTCGCAGAAGACACTGAAATTATCCCTTTTTCTGTTCAAAAAAACATAGGTGTTGAGAGGGTAAGAGAGATTATAGAAGAGTCGGCACTTTGAATGGTTGACAAATTTAAGTTTTTATGATATAATTTTACTATAATTGCTATGATAAAGAGGAGTAGTATTGCCACTTGTGTTCAGAGAGCCGCGTATCGGTGGAAGCGTGGTCATAATGCAGTATGAAAAACACTTTGGAGCTGCAAACTGAAAACTGTAAGGTTAGTAGGGGCGCCGTATGGATGCGTTAAATCTGCTTCGAGAGACCGTATTGTTATACGGTAAATTAGGTGGCACCGCGAAAGATGCGTCTATTCGTCCTAATGTTTTAGGCTGGATAGACGCTTTTTGTATTTTTAAATTATCGAAACGGAGATTTTCAAAATGAAACACATTGATATTATTGATATCTTTGAAAAAAAAGAACTTATCGGAACAAAGGCAACTGTCTGCGGTTGGGTTAGAACCTCACGTGATTCTAAAAATATGGCTTTTATTGAGCTTAATGATGGTACTACTTTTAAACATTTGCAAATAGTAATTGATAAGGCAGTTATGTCCGATATTTCTGATTATATGAAGTTAGGTACCTCTTTAAAGGTTGAGGGAACTGTTGTTGAATCTGCGGTTGCGGTTGATTCTGTTGAAATCAACGCAGAGTCTATTACTGTTTTGGGTGAGTGTCCTCCCGAATATCCGTTGCAGAAAAAACGCCACACTTTAGAGTATCTCAGAACTATTCCTCATCTTCGTGTGCGTACTAACACATTTAACGCAGTATTCAGAGTTCGTTCTGTTGTTTCTGCCGCAGTTCACGAGTTTTTCCAGAGTCGCCGTTTTGTGTATGTTCATACACCTCTTATCACTGCGAGTGACTGTGAGGGTGCGGGTGAAATGTTCAAGGTAACAACCATCGGTTACTCCAATGAATATAAAAACGAAGAAGATTATAATGCTGATGATTTCTTTGGTCAGCGTGCGGCTTTGAGTGTTTCAGGTCAGCTTGAGGGTGAGGTTGCCGCAATGGCTCTCGGTAAGATTTACACATTCGGCCCTTCATTCAGAGCAGAGAAGAGTAATACTCCACGCCATGTCGCAGAATTCTGGCACGTTGAACCTGAGGTTGCTTTCGCAGAGCTTCCTGATATTATTGAAATCGCCGAGGATATGATTAAGTATATAATTAATGCAGTTTTGGAAAAATGTCCTGCCGAGCTTAAATTCTTTGATGCTCATTTTGAAAAAGGTCTTATTGAAAAACTTCAGAGCGTTGTAAGCAATGATTTCGCGGTTATGACCTATACCGAAGCTATTGATGAACTCTTAAAGGCTGATGTTAAGTTCCAGTATCCCGTAGAGTGGGGCTGCGACCTTATGACCGAGCACGAGAAATATATTTCAGAAGTAATCTGTAAAAAGCCTGTTTTCTTAACCGATTATCCAAAGGAAATCAAATCATTCTATATGAAACAGAATCCTGACGGTAAAACCGTCGCTGCTACTGACCTTTTGGTTCCCGGTGTTGGTGAAATTATCGGTTGCAGCGAGCGTGAGGCGGATTTAGATAAATTGCTTAAGGCTATGGAAGTTAGAGGAATGTCTATTGAAGATTATGAGCATTATATCGCTCTTCGCCGTTTCGGTTCAGTTCCTCACAGTGGTTTCGGTTTGGGACTTGAAAGAATAATTATGTATGTTACAGGTGTTCAAAATATCCGTGACGTAATTCTTTACCCAAGAACTGTTGGTAGTATTTATTAATTTGAGGTGTTCCCTATGAATAAGTATGTATCATTACTTAACGAGTTTGATACACAAAATGCAATAGCCCTTGTGAAGGAAAAATTTGTAAGTGAACTTTGTGACAGTTTGGATTTATCACGTGTGTCTGCACCGCTGTTTGTAAAACGCGGCAGCGGTCTTAATGATGACCTTAACGGTGTTGAACGTCCCGTTTCTTTTGATATATTAGAAACAGGGGAGGAAGCTGAGGTTGTTCACAGCCTTGCGAAGTGGAAGCGTATGGCACTTATGAAATACGGCTTTCCGATACATACAGGTTTTTATACCGATATGAATGCTATTCGCCGTGATGAAACTTGTGATAATATCCATTCAATTTATGTTGACCAGTGGGATTGGGAGAAGATTATTTCTGCTGAAGACCGTAACATTGAATATTTAAAGGCAACCGTCAGAAGTATTTACGGCTCAATAGTGCGTACTGCTAAGGCAGTAAATGAGAAATATCCCGCTATTGTTCCTTATCTTCCTAAGCAGATAACCTTTATAACCTCACAAGAGCTTGAGGATAAGTATCCAAATCTTACATCGAAGGAACGCGAAAACGCAATTGCTAAAGAATGCGGCGCTGTATTTATTATGCAGATTGGCGGCAAGCTTAAAAGCGGTAATAAGCACGATGGCAGAGCTCCGGATTATGATGATTGGAACCTTAACGGTGATATTTTGGTTTACAACAGAGTGCTTGACAGTGCTTTGGAACTTTCTTCTATGGGAATCCGAGTTGACAGAGAATCACTTATCAGACAGTTAAAGGAAGAAAATAAGGAAGACCGTTTGAAATTCGAGTTCCATAGACTTTTGGTTGAAGGAGCTTTACCGCTTACTGTAGGTGGCGGTATCGGTCAATCAAGACTTTGTATGTTCTTGCTTCAAAAAGCTCACGTGGGTGAAGTTCAGGTATCTATCTGGCCTGAAAAGGAAATACTTAAATGTAAGGCTAACGGAATAACACTTTTATAAGTAAAAAACGAGGATTAAATTATGAAATTAAGGCTTTTGTCCCTTCTTCATTATTTTGGAGTTGACATTATTTTTTCGGAAATTTCACTATTTTTGATATGGATGTTTAATGAAGATGTTGAAAAACTCCAGTTTCCATATATAGTTTGGCCAGTTATTGTTTTGGTTTCATTTTATATTTTTAAAATATATAATATTCTTTGGGAATATTCTAATATTCTTCAAGCGTTTCATATAATTCCTGCTTCTGCAGTGGCTACGGGTTTGTTTTTCTTTGCTCAAAGTGCCGCATCTACCAATACTATACGTTACAGAGATTATATTGGGCTTTTCTTCTTTATTGTTATATTTGCTCTTTTCTACCGTTTAGTATATAAGTGGGCAAAATCCGGTACAATATTAGTCAATAATAAAAAATCTGATATAAAGCCCTTAATTACAGGTAACGTTTTGCTGATAGGTGCCGGTTCTGCGGGTGCTATAATTATTGATGAATTTACTAAAAAAGAAGAATATTCAAAATGTAAAATTAAATGTGTTATAGATGATAACCCTTATTTGAAAGGCAAATATATTTTGGGTATAAAAATTTTTGGTGGAAGAGATTCAATTCCTTCTGCTGTGAAGAAATATGATATTTCAACAATAATTTTTGCGATCCCTAATTGTGACAATACGGAAAAGAGAAAAATTTTAAATATTTGTCAGGAAACAGGTTGCGTAGTAAAACTTATTCCTTCAATTTGCAAGATGTATACTGAAGATGAACTTTCGAACCTTTCTTCTGCTATAAGACATGTTGAAATTGAGGACCTTTTAGGAAGAGAAGCAATTGATGTAAATGCTACTGAAACATTGGATTATGTAAATAATAAGGTAATATTAGTTACCGGCGGTGGTGGAACAATCGGTTCAGAACTTTGCCGTCAAATAGCAACCCATAACCCTAAAAGTCTTATAATTTTTGATATATATGAGAATAATGCTTACGCAATACAGAACGAATTAAAATATAAATTTCCAAATTTAGATCTTATCACCCTTATAGGTTCTGTACGCGATTCTAAGAGACTTGACTATGTATTCCGTACATATAAGCCGCAGATTATTTATCATGCTGCAGCACATAAGCATGTGCCATTGATGGAGGATAGCCCTAACGAATCTATTAAAAATAATGTTTTCGGTACATTTAAAACTGCTCAGTGTGCTGACCGTTACGGTGCAGAAAAAATGGTGCTTATTTCCACTGATAAAGCAGTTAACCCAACAAATATTATGGGCGCCACAAAGCGAATTTGTGAGATGATTGTACAAACCTTTAATAAGCATTCAAACACCGATTTTGTTGCAGTCAGATTTGGTAATGTTTTAGGTTCAAACGGAAGCGTTATTCCTTTGTTTAAAGAACAGATAAAGCATGGCGGACCTGTTACGGTTACTGACCCTAATATTATCAGATATTTTATGACCATTCCCGAAGCAGTATCTCTTGTGTTGCAAGCAGGTGCAAATGCCTATGGAGGCGAGATTTTCGTACTTGATATGGGTAAACCGGTTAAGATTCTTGATTTGGCCGAAAATCTTATAAGGCTTTCAGGATTTATTCCTTATAAGGATATAGATATTGTTTTCACCGGACTTCGTCCCGGTGAGAAACTCTATGAAGAGTTGCTTATGAGCGAGGAAGGTCTCAAAGCTACTGAAAACAAGCTTATTCATATTGGAAAGCCTATTGATATTGATGAGACCCTTTTGTATAAAACTCTTGATGAAATGAAAGAGGTTATGTATGATGAAAGGGCGGATATCAGACATTTGGTAAAAGAAATAGTACCAACCTATATTTTGAATGAACAATAATTTGAATTTATATTAGTTAGGAGGTGTATGATTTTGAAGAAATATCATTCTTTGTTTATTGACCTTGATGATACTCTGCTAGAATATCATTCCGAGGAAATTAACGCAGTATTAAGTGTTTTGGAAAATCATTCACTTCCATATTCGGCGGATGTTACAGAACTTTATTCAGAAATAGAAACTTGGCACACTTTTGAGCTTGGCAAAGAAATAACGGCTTTTGATGTTATTACAAACAGATTTTCGACACTGCTTAAAATGATTGAGGTAAAAGACCCGCTTTTTAGTGTTTTAAAGCAAGAATTTTTCGAACTTATGCAAAAAAGTCATAAACTTAAAAGTGGGGTTTTAAAAACCCTCAAGTACTTAAAGGATAAAGGGTACAGGCTTTATATTACCGCTAACGGTTATACTGATTTTCATTATAAGCGTATTAAATCGGCTAGAATTATAAATTATTTTGACGGGATTTTTATTTCCGAGGAAATTGGTTGCAGAAAACCGTCTCCTGCATTTTTTAATTACATAATGAGCCGAATCCCCGAAAGCGACCGTTCAAAAGTGCTTATTATTGGGGATGCACCGTCTGCTGATATCCTTGGTGGTTTAAACGCTAAGATAGATACCTGTTTTATTCCGTCAAATAATGTAAAAAGCAAGTATAAATATACGTATAAAGCTGAAAAATTTGAAGATTTAATAAATCTTTTATAAAAAACCGATTTTTTATTAAAAAAAGTGTTGCAATTATGGTTAATTTGTGATATTATTAGTTGTACGTGAGTTAAGTAATAAGAGATAACACTCTTAGGTACTATGTGTTAGGAGGTGTCATAATGCCGAATATTAAATCTGCTAAAAAGCGTGTACTCGTAAGCAAAGCAAATTACGAGCGCAACAAAGCTTACCGTTCAGCTTTAAGAACTTCTATCAAGAAGGCTGATGCTGCTATTGATGCTAAGTCTGCTGATATGGCTGTTGTTGTAAAGGCTGCTGTTAAGAGTATTGATCAGGCTGCCGCAAAGGGTATTATTCACAAGAATAACGCAGCAAGAAAGAAGTCTGCTTTAGTTACTCGTTGCAACAAAGCTAATGCGTAAATTTAAAGAAAATGAACGGATTGTTTTTTAGCAATCCGCTTTTTCTTTTTTTGTAGGTGATTTAAAAAAATCGCTTAAATAGTTGAAAAAAATAGGACTTGGAAGTTTTTCCAAGTCCTATTTTTTAAGATTTATTTTTAGCGGTTTCTCTCGGTAAAGCGCAGGGGAGAATAAAATGCTGAGGAATACCGTTTTTAATTCTGATATTTTGCTCGCCTTGAATAAGCGGTAAACAGTAATCAATAGCCTTCTGTGTTACATCATGACCATTCGCGGAAATCCATTCGGTAGGGAAGTATTTAACCTTATTTGCCACCTTATTAATATCAACATAATCAATTCTCATATTATAAGGCTGATTAGCAACACGGTAGAATGTCATCATCACGCCCGAAATTCCCTCAAGAGCGATTTTAACAGCTGCACCGCCAATCTTTTCGGCTTCGGCAATATCACGCTTAGAACTCAAATGAGAGGAGCATCTTTGCATAACATTAAGTTCGATTGATCTTACCTTACAATTGATTTCGCGGGTTACAACCTTTTCAAGAGCCTTTGCAACACCTGAAAGATATTTATGACCAAAATTATCAACCGCACCTGATTGAAACTCTTCACCGATTTCTTCAGGGTCAAGTGAAATTCCTTCTGAAACTGCGACAATTACTGCATAATATTTTTCTTTAGCCTTTTTAACATCTTCTATAAACTGTTTAACAGAGAAGGGCTTTTCAGGGAGATATATGAGGTGAGGAGCAGCTTCGCCGTTAGCTCTGAGAACCGCAGAAGCGGCAGTGAGCCAGCCTGTATCTCTGCCCATAATTTCAACTATTGTAACAGAAGAAATCGAATACACGCTACTGTCACGCACAATTTCTTGCATTGTGGTGGCAACATATTTTGCTGCAGAGCCAAATCCGGGTGTATGGTCGGTTATGGGTAAATCGTTATCAATTGTTTTTGGGATTCCAATCACCTTAATATCAATACCATTTTCCTTAAAATAACCATCAAGTTTCATAACGGTATCCATAGAATCGTTACCGCCGATATAAAAGAATGCGCCAATGCTGTGTTCTTTCATTGTTTTAAGTATTGTCTCGTAAACCGAAGAATTTTCCGAGTAAGTGGGAAGCTTATATCTACAAGAGCCAAGAACTGTTGAAGGGGTCTGGCGGATAAGCTCTACATCATTATCACAATTAATAAGGTCATTAAGATTTACAAGATTATTATAAATAAGGCCTTCAATACCGTTTACAGAACCATAAACCTTATCAATTTCATCGTATTTTAAAGCATGTCTGAAAACACCTAAAAGTGAGGCGTTAATAGCACAAGTAGGTCCGCCTGACTGCGCAACAGCAATATTCATAATTAAAAAAATCCTCCGTTAGAAAAAGAAAATATAAATAAAATAATTATTCACCGATTTGTTCACCCATACAAACTGGAGTTTCAAGTCCGTTGTTGGTAGCATCAAACAATTCTTGAGGTAGGGTAGCGGCATCTTTACCGAGCAGCAACACAATAGTTGAGCCACCATAAAGGAACATACCCTTTTCATCACCGCGCTTGATTTCACCGCTTTGGTGAAGATTGGCAATTTTACCAACGAGCATTGCACCAACCTCTATTTGAATAGCTTTCCCAAAATGCTTTGTATCCATAACTGTCATTTCACGGCAGTTTTGGGCAAACACGGGATATCTTCTAAGTGCAATAGGTCTAACAGTGTGTAATCTGCCTTTGATGAATTTATTTTCACCCTTAACACCATCATCAAAATAACAGTAACGGTGATAATGATTTACACAAAGGCGAAAAACCAATACGGTGCCGCCTTCAAATTCCTTTGCAAGTTCACTATCCTGCAATAAATCGGCAATACTGTATTGGCTTTGTTTGATAGGGAGAACCAACCCATTCTCAATAGGATAAACGGAAAGTAATCCGTCGCAAGGAGCGATAAGACCATTCTCTAATGGGCGTTTTCCTTCTTTAATCTTACGGCAGAAGCAATCATTAAAACAACGGAAATTGTCACTGTAAAAATCATTTAAATCAATATGATTATTGGCAACAAATTTCTTAATTAACCCTTTTGAGAGGCGAGAACTGAGATACGCACCTGCCAATTTGGAAACGGGACGCGAAATCAGAACACGAAGCAAAGATCTGCCGAAAACATTATTGTATAAAAATTTAAGTGTGCCACCGTCGACAGGTGGGGCAATGGGTTCAGAAAAACTTTTTTTAATCATAGCGGACCACGTTGAAGGAAGAAAATCAACAGAACAATACATTCTGCCAAACCGATTCCTACCATAATCAAAATACCTCTAATACCGGGTTTTGCAATTTTGAATTTTGCTAAAAAAGCAAAAGCGGTAACCAACATAACTGCAAGATAAATAGGGGTTATGTCACGGTCTAAAATATAATGAATAAGCATAATGGAAGGGAAAATTAAAGATGAAGAGGTTACGGGGAGACCTGTATAGGTTTTGCGAACACCATCTTCTTCCTTTTGTCTTTCCATTTCGGTTACATTGAAATAAGCTAAACGAATCATAGCGGCAAGGGCATATATAACAATTACAGTGTAAACCAAGACATTATAATCTTCACGGATAATGTTCTTGTCACCAAGTGTTAAACGGCGCCACATAGCCGCACCGATACAGCCTGGCAAAATACCGAAAGCGATAACATCTGTTAAGGAATCAATTTGGATTCCGTAATTTTTTTCTTGCTCGGTTCTGTTGCTTTTTGTTCTTGCAACCTTGCCATCGAACGCATCACACAAGCCACAGAAAAGCAAGAAGAAAGAACCGATAAATGGGTGACCTGCACCGCTTAAAGAAACAACAATACCTAAAACGGCAGAAACCAAGGACATATAGGTTAATATTGTAGTATAATCAAAAAAACCAATCATCTTTTACACTTCCTTATTTTATCTTTTGCTATTAAAAATAATACATAACCGCCGCAAAGTAATACGCAAGCGTAGAATGAAATGCCGCGAGAACATAATTCTAAATGAAGTGAAAAATCTTCACTCCAATGTGGCCAATAACTTGCAAAGCCTACCAACAACAAATAGTCAGTAACACCCATGGCACCCGGAATAGGAATCCAGGAAGCTCCTAAAATTACAAACGCTTGTAAAGCACATACCGAAATAAAATCATTGAATGTGCCTCCCATTGCAAGGCAAACCAAACCGCAAATCGAAGTTAGCATAAATCGTTGCAAAAAATTATAAATAAATGCTTTAAATAAAGTTCTTCTCTGACCTGAAATATAGTGAGCACGCTCACTGTAATCATCAAGAGTGCGATGGATTCTGTTTCGTAATTTTTCGGGGCGGCGCAGTAAATGCAACCAACCTAAAAAGCGAATAAGCGTTTCTCCAATAGTAAACAAAAGTTTACCTTTCCATAATAACAACATAAAGACCAATACAAGACCTACTTGTACCGCTGCGCCAACATAAATTAATAATTGAGCCGGCAAGGGGAGAGAAAGTATTATATCGAATCTTAAAACTATAAACAAAATACCGAGCGCCACGATTGAAAGCGTGTACATTATCAAATTTACTAATAATGAAACTGTTGCAACTGTTCCGGGGATTCCGCGTTTCATCATAAAATATGCGCTGGCAGGTTGACCACCCGTAGCAGACGGGGTAATTGCTGAGCAGTATATATCGGCGGCTGAATATAACAAACCGTCTGTAAACTTGCCGGGATACCCTAAAGAACGATTTATTGTAAGCAGTGCATGACCTTCCAGCCAGACATACAAGCCGATACACACTACGGCACCGATTAACCAACCAATGCGGTTGCCTTTAAAATCATTCAGCAGTTCGTTTATCGAAATACCGCCGTTTTGCTGAATAACAGCCCAAACGGTCATTCCGGCAATAAACAAAAATATTATACTCCATAATATTTTGTTATTTTTGTTTTTCTTAACTTTGTTTTCCATGATTTTCCTTTTTTGATAACCAGATTTTTAATACTTGCAGACCTATTTCGCCAACAGCAATACCGGCGATAATGTCAACCACAAAGTGTTGTTTAATTAGTACAGTAGAGGCAAAAACCATTATTGCAAAAATGCCGGTCACCCAAGTGTACCAACGTGGCAACCTTTCTGACAACATAGCTCCGCGGAAGCAAATGTAACTGTCTAAACAGTGAATCGATGGGAACAAACAATCAGGTGTATCAATTGCATAGATAATACCTGTAAGATGATCCCAAGGCGCACTGCCTGTTATTTCAGGGCGTTGAATTGTAGCGGGCAAAAGAATGAAGCAAAGCAAACAAATAACCTTAGCGAAAAGTTCACCACCAATAATTCGATAACATAGACCTTTGCGTTCTCTTGCAGCTGCAATTAATCCAATAGCCCATTGTATGTATGCCAATACATAAACTATGACCCATTCGGTACGGAAAGGAATTAATTTATCAAGCGAGGTTGATAGGTCATGCTTAACGGAATCAACGATAACCAAACGGGCACCGTAATAGGTAAGCATATTTAAAGCTAAAAAGCTTATTAGCATAATCCAACCGTAACGAGGGATAAAATTATACAACTTCAAAACATATTTCCTCATCATAAACGATATTATATCATATTATTTTGACATTTGCAATCATAAAACGACAATATTTTTATATTATTATATATATTATATATTTTACATATAAAACACATTCGATTATCAAAATTTGCTAATGTGTTTAGTAATATTTATATTGAAATATGAGGGGATTTATGTATTTATGAGTTTTGTGGTTTCCTCGAAAAGTAAAAAAGGAGCGGAAGTCCGCCCCTTTAAGCATAAATTTAATTTTTGATTAATAGCAATATCCTTCTGTATGCTTTCCGTTCTCTCTCATATATAGCGAAGGATATGTAGGTTCTATAATAACTTCGCCAGTTAATTTTTTAATTCCGTAAAGGTTATCTTTACCGAATACAACATATCCGTCCTTTAAAGCACTTGTGTAAGAATCGTAATCATCATCTTCGGGGATTTCAAAAACCTTGTCGCCGTTCACATCAATATAACCGTTGAATTTACCTGATTCACTCTTTTTACGACCCTCAAATACTTTTGCATATCCGTTTTGGAAACCATAATAAGTATCAAAATCATTGAAAAAGTAGAATACTTCTCCGTTGCTGTTATAGTATTTGCCATCGAAGGTTACTACTCCATCTGATGCCATAATGTTATATCCTGAAGAAAGTCCAAAGTTTGCAAATTCATTGTTGCCATTTGTCATAATAGAGCCTTCTTTGGTAGAATACCAAGTATCTCCATCGAATGCTACATCACGTCCGCCAAAGAAATAATAACCTGTTTCATCACCTGCAATTGCACCTACGGAATCTACTTTATAAACTTGATTGCCTTCATAATCAAACCAAATATAAAGATGCTCGTCGTCATTTGTTTCGCCATGCAAAACTATGAATTTTTCAGGAATATAAGAGTCGGAGCGACCACCATACTCTTTATATGTGTAAGTAGGGGAGATTTCTGCAAGATTTCCCACATCGCTTTTAAGCTCTTTGATGTATGTGGCACCGTGATAAAGATGAATAGTACCGTCTTTACGTTCAATAACAATACTGTCTTTCTCATATTCGCGTATACTTTCTAAACTTCCATATTCAAATAGCGGCTTGCCTTCTGTGTTAATAATAGATTTGTTTTCATCTTCATCTTTAACATACGCCCAACCATCACCGCAGAATGATTCATCCGCAGAAGCAAATTGCGGTTCAATAACGAATTTGCCTGTTCTTACATCAACATAACCGTAAAGCCCGTCAACATCCTTTTTAGCTCTTACCAAGTAGCAGGATAGTTCAGCATCCGTATCGGTAGCTAAATCAGGAGTATTTGCTTGTGAGTTTGAGTTGCTTTCGGAATTAGTGTTTTCAGATTTACTGTCAGAAGCGGTTTTGTTTTTGCTTTCGGTGGTTTCAGATCCACAACCAACCATGGTAAGCATTATTGAAATCAATAAAATAACGCTTATAATACTTAAGATTTTTTTCATTAATATCTCCCACTTTCTTTAATTGTTAGTTTTACATAAAATATGCAAAATCCAAACTGATAGTATAAAGTATATATTTTTAAAATTATATTGTCAAGCAAATTATTATTCTTCAAAACAGTCGTATGAACTGAGTGCATATTTACCAATCTCATACATTAACTTTTCCATCGCCATATGCATGGGGAATGCAGGTTCCAAAAGTCTTGTATCCTTCGGGAAAGAATGGCGGTGACCAAACCAAACGTTACTGGGTCTTAGTAATCTGCAGGACTCAAAGGTGAAATATCCTTTAAAATTTGAATCAATAAGACCGTTAATTACATCATCAAGATTAAGAGTTCCTAAATATGGCATAATATGCTCATCCTGAGTGCCGCGATTATCATTGACATGTAATGCATAAAGCTCGTCACCTAAGTCCATTAAGTGTTCATACTGAGTGCCTAAAGTATTTGCGTGACCTGTGTCCCAACAAGCGTGGAAAAGCGGATGATTTACCGCTTCAATAATTTCAACCATTTCTTTACCTTGGGTTAAAAAATAACCGATTTCAAGGTTTTCCGAAGAGCCGTTTTCCACAAGAATATTAACACCTAAATGTTCGGTTTTTTCAAGTAAAAGCTTATAAAACCTTATGTTATATTCGAAAAAATCTTCTTTGGTAATACCGAACCAAAATCCCGGATGAACTACAATATTCGGGATTCCAAGCTCTGCACAAACTTCAACCGAGCGAACATGCAAATTAAATAAATCCATGTTCATATTATGGTCTTCATCAAAAATCCTACCACCGGGGGAGTGGGACTGAACTAATTTAACACCAAGCTTTTCGGCGCACTGCTTTATGTTTTCAACCTCTTTTTTCCAATCGTCGCGAAGTAGCAGAGCATCATCCTTATGTACGATATACATACTTAAATCTATATATCTAAAACCTGCCTCGGCTACCTTTTCGATACAATCTGTATATTTATCAAAATAGGAAGCAAAATCTTCTGTTGTAGTTGCAATTTTCATTAGTAATCATCCCTTCCTGTGAAATTTAATATAACATACTGAAGTTTATTTTGCAATCAAAAAAATTCTAAAATTTGTCTTTTTGTATTGACAAATACATAAAACACCTGTATAATTGTATACAGTTATACGAGGGGTGATAAAATGTTAGATTTATCGAATAAAACCAATCTGTTAGAGCAATCAATTTACAAGTATTCTTTGCAGGATGTTGAAGAACCCAACCTTTACAGAGATTTATATCCTTATGAGGATGTGCCGAAGGTAGCCTTCAACCACCGCAGAGTGCCAATGGGTATGCCAAAGGATATTTGGATTACCGATACTTCGCTTCGTGACGGTCAGCAGTCGGTTGAGCCTTATACAGTTGAACAAATTGTTGATTTGTATAAGCTTATGTCTAAGCTTGGCGGCCCTTATGGAATTATCAGACAGACCGAATTTTTTGTTTATAGTAAAAAGGATAGGGAAGCTCTTGAAAAATGTCAGGCTTTAGGTCTTAAATTCCCTGAAATCACTACTTGGATCAGAGCAAGTAAAGAAGATTTTAAACTTGTTCGCGATTTGGGTGTAAGAGAAACAGGTATCTTGGTTTCTTGTAGTGACTATCACATTTTCAAGAAGCTGAAGAAAACCCGTAAGCAGGCAATGGAAGGCTATCTCGCCGCTGTTGCAGAAGCTTTTGAGGCGGGTGTTATGCCTCGTTGCCATTTGGAAGATATTACAAGAGCCGATTTTTACGGTTTTGTTGTTCCTTTTGTAAATGAGCTTATGAAAATGTCAAAGGATGCGGGAATCCCTGTAAGAATCCGTGCTTGCGATACCATGGGTTACGGTGTACCTTACGCAGAGGTTGCACTTCCGAGAAGTGTTCCCGGTATAATCTACGGATTACAGCATTATTCTGATGTGCCTTCCGAAATGCTCGAATGGCACGGTCATAACGATTTCTATAAGGCAGTTGCAAATGCTTCTACTGCTTGGTTATACGGTGCATCTGCCGTTAACTGTTCATTACTTGGAATAGGCGAAAGAACAGGCAATGTTCCGCTTGAGGCTATGATTATGGAGTACGCTTCACTTCGTGGCTCACTTGATGGAATGGATACAACAGTAATCTCTGAAATTGCTGATTATTTCCAGAATAATATGGGCTATGAAATTCCGCCTATGACTCCTTTTGTTGGAAGAAACTTCAATGTAACAAGAGCAGGTATTCATGCTGACGGTCTTTTAAAGGATGAAGAAATTTATAATATTTTCGATACTGATAAATTGCTTAACCGCCCTGCATCTGTTTCTATAAGTAAAACGAGCGGCCTTGCAGGTATTGCTTATTGGATTAATACCAATTACCGTTTAAAAGGTGATAAAGCCATTGACAAAAAAGATCCTTTGGTAGTATCATTAAAAGAGTGGGTTGACAATGAGTATGAGGACGGCAGACAAACTGCTCTTTCAAACGGCGAAATTGAGAGCAAAATTGAAGAGCTTTCAGGTGACCGCTTTAAAAGAGGTGTGAAAAATGATTGAACATAAGTCTGTATCCCTTGCCGATCAGGTCTTTGAGCATCTGGAAACCGATATTTTAAGCGGTAAATATAGCCGCGGCGAAATTCTTACAGAGGGTAAACTTAGCGCTGAACTTGGTGTTAGCCGTACCCCCGTAAGAGAAGCTTTAAGAAGGCTTGAGCAAGAGCATATAATTGAAGAATCGGGAAAAGGTTCTGTTGTAATCGGCATTACCGAAAAGGATTTAGCAGATATTTTTCTCATTCGTGAAAAGCTTGAATGTCTTGCGGCTTCGCTTGCGATAAAAAACGCAGATAAAAGTCAGCTTGATGAGCTTAAAGAAGCACTTGAGCTTCAAGAATTTTATCTCGAAAAGCAGGATGCCGACCGTATTAAGTTTATGGATAATCAGTTCCATAAAACCCTTTATAAACTCAGCGGCAGTATGACTTTTTATGATATTTTAGTTCCACTTCACAAAAAGGTTCAAAAATATCGCAGAGCTTCGCTCGAAAGTAAAAGCCGCGCGGTAGAATCTGTTAGAGAACACCGCAACATATACGAGGCAATAGCTTCCGGAAATGCCGAGCTTGCATCTCGTTATGCAAAAGAACATGTAAATAACGCTTATAATCACATGATAAGAAAGGAAATTTAAAATGGGTTTAACAATTGCACAAAAAATTATTAAGGCACATATGCTCAGCGGTGATATGACCGTAGGTAGCGAGGTTGCTCTTAAAATTGACCAGACCTTAACTCAAGATGCCACAGGTACAATGGCTTACTTGGAATTTGAAACAATGGGACTTGACCGTGTTAAAACAGAACGCAGTGTAGCTTACATTGACCATAACACCTTACAGTCAGGTTTTGAAAACGCTGATGACCACAGATATATTCAGTCTGTTTGCAAAAAGCACGGTATTTATTTCTCACGCCCCGGTAACGGTATCTGCCATCAGGTACATCTTGAAAGATTCGGCAAACCGGGTAAAACCTTAATCGGTTCTGACTCTCACACTCCCACAGGCGGCGGTATTGGTATGCTTGCAATGGGTGCGGGCGGTCTTGATGTTGCAGTTGCTATGGGCGGCGGTGCTTACTACATAACAATGCCTAAAATGTACAAGGTAAATCTCACAGGCAAGCTTAATCCCTTTGTTACCGCAAAGGATATCAGCCTTGAAATTTTAAGAATCCTTTCTGTTAAGGGTGGCGTTGGCGCTATTATCGAATGGGGCGGCGAAGGTATCAAAACCCTTTCAGTTCCCGAGCGTGCAACTATTACTAATATGGGTACCGAGCTTGGTGCCACAACCTCAATTTTCCCATCTGATGAAATCACAAAGGCTTTCCTTGAAGCTGAAGGCAGAGGCGAAGATTACATTGAGCTTTCAAGTGACGAGGATGCTGTTTACGATAAGGTTATTGATATTAATCTTTCAGAATTAAAGCCTTTAATTGCTTGTCCTCATAGCCCCGATAACATTGTTACAGTTGAATCCTTAAAGGGCACAAAGGTTGATCAGGTTTGTATCGGTTCTTGCACAAACTCATCACTTTTAGATATGTTAAAGGTTGCAGCTTTACTCAAGGGCAAGGTTATTGATCCCACAGTCAGCCTTTCAATTTCACCTGGATCAAAACAGGTTTTAACAATGCTTTCAGATTGTGGCGCTTTGACAGATATACTCGCTAGCGGTGCTCGTTTGCTTGAATGTGCTTGCGGTCCTTGTATTGGTATGGGCTTCTCTCCCAATAGCGCAGGCGTATCACTCAGAACATTTAACCGTAACTTTGAGGGTAGAAGTGGTACTGCAGACGGTCAGGTTTATCTTGTATCTCCTGAAACTGCAGTTGCAGCAGCATTGACCGGTGAAATCACCGATCCTCGTCTCTTAGGCGAAATGCCCGAAATCAAAATGCCTGAAGCATTCAAGATTGATGATAGCGCAGTTATTGCTCCCGCAACACCTGAAGAGGCTGAAAGCCTTGAAGTTTTGCGTGGTCCTAACATTAAGCCTTTCCCCACAGAAATCCCTCAGGAAGATACTTTGACCGCTGAATTAGCACTCAAGGTTGGCGATAATATCACCACAGACCATATTATGCCTGCAGGTGCAAAGATTCTTCCTTATCGTTCAAATATTCCTCACCTTTCACAGTTCTGCTTCGGTGTATGTGACACATCATTCCCCGAAAGAGCAAAGGCTCTCGGCAGAAGCATTATAGTAGGTGGCAGCAACTACGGTCAGGGTTCATCCCGTGAGCACGCAGCACTTGTTCCTATGTATTTAGGTGTTCGTGCAGTTATCACAAAGAGCTTTGCAAGAATTCACGTTGCAAACCTTATAAATGCAGGTATTATGCCTTTAACATTTAAGAACGCTGATGAT
>JAZTXU010000037.1:0-9790 GCA_045636565.1 Acutalibacteraceae bacterium | reverse complement strand
AAACACAAAAACAATAAGGAGAATCATTAAAATAATTTTAATTCTCGGGTCGGCACGGTGGAGCACAGAGCGGCTCTCATAGTACTGACCGAAAGTAATGTCTTTAAGCATCAGTACCGACCTCCTTTATTCTTTTTAGTTCTTTCACAGCGGCATCAATGGTGAAAATATTTGGGTTTACATCTAACCCGCTTTTTTTGAGTTCGGCAAAAACGCGGGTTACAATGGGCACATTAAGTCCCATTTCGCGAAGTTTGTCGCCTTGAGAGAAAATATTTTCCACTGTGTCAAACATTTCGGCTTTTCCGTGGTTCATAACAAGCACACGGTCGGCCAAAACTGCCATATCCTCCATACTGTGAGAAATGATTATAACAGTAGCGCCTGTGGCTTCTCTGTAATCTGATATTATTTTCATAACATCTTCGCGGCCACGAGGATCCAATCCTGCGGTAGGCTCATCAAATATAATAATTTCAGGGCTCATAGCCATAACACCCGCTATTGCTACACGCCTTTTTTCACCGCCCGATAAATCAAATGGTGATTTTTCAAGGTATTCATCCTTAACGCCGATAAGAGCGCAGATATCAAGTACCCGTTTTTTGAGGTCTTCACCTTCAAGACCCATATTTTTAGGGCCGAATGAGATATCTTCAAATACGGTTTCTTCAAAAAGTTGATATTCGGGGTATTGGAAAACGAGACCCACACTAGAACGTATTTTTCTGATTTCTTTTGGGTTTTCCCAAATATTTTTGCCCTCTAAAAGTACTTCACCCTCGGTAGGCTTTAAAAGACCGTTGAGGTGTTGTACCAAGGTTGACTTACCCGAGCCGGTATGACCTATAATTCCCACAATTTCGCCTTTTTCTATTGTAAGGCTTACGTTACTTACGGCATCGTTTGTAAATGCAGAATTTGAACTGTATGTGTGGGTAAGTCCTTTTATCTCTAAAACTGACAACTTAGATTTCCTCCAAAGCCGAACGGATTGCTTCGGCTGTTTCTTCAATAGAAATAATGTTTGTATCAATATTAAATCCGTTAAGACTTAAATTATATAAAAGTTCAGTGGTTTGAGGAACATCAAGACCAACCTCTTTTAACTGTTTTACATTCATAAAAACAGATTTTGGTGTTCCGTCGTTTATTATTTCTCCGTCATTCATAACAATAACACGGTCTGCCTTTTCGGCTTCTTCCATATAGTGGGTTATAAGAATAACGGTTATGCCTTTTTCCTTGTTCAAATGAAGAAGGGTGTTTATAATTTCTGCTCTGCCCTTGGGGTCAAGCATTGCAGTGGGTTCATCCAACACTAAACAAGATGGAGTCATCGCAATAATTCCTGCAATGGCAACCCTCTGCTTTTGACCGCCTGAAAGTTTATGAGGGGTGGATTTTCTGAATTCATACATTCCAACCGCCTTTAAAGCATCATCAACTCTCTCGCGGATTTCTGCAGGCGCAATTCCTAAATTCTCGGGTCCGAAAGCAACATCTTCTTCAACAATGGAAGCCACAAGTTGATTATCGGGATTTTGGAAAACCATACCCACTCTGCGCTTTACCTCAATCTCGGTTTCTTCCGCCTTTGTGTTTATACCGTCAACAATCACATCACCGTCAGTCGGTTTATTAAGTCCGTTAAGAAGCTTTGCAAGGGTAGATTTACCCGAGCCGTTATGACCTAAAATAACCGTAAAACTGCCTCGTTCAATGCCCAGTGAAACATTCTTGACTGCGGCATGCACGCCACCTTCGTCATCGGTGTACTCAAAGGTTACATTTTTAATTTCAATTATATTATCCATTTTCATCTTTTCCAAACAGTAGTGTTTCCGCAGGGAAGACTTATTCCTTTTGCGGTAATATTAAGACCGATTTCATCGGTAAAGATTTCGCCGCCACGATTTTTGGCAACATAGTGCTTAACCATATAATTTAAAATGGTGGGGGAAAGACCGCCTGTGTAGGAGTTTAGGAAGAAAAACAGAGCATTATCCGATAAAAGTTTGCCCGTTTCTTCCAATAATTCGGCTAACTGTTGCTCTAATTTCCAAACTTCGCCTCCGGGACCTCTGCCGTAAGACGGTGGGTCCATAATGATAGCATCATATTTCTTTCCGCGTCTGATTTCGCGTTTTACAAACTTTAAGCAGTCATCAACTATCCAACGAACCGGTCTGTCAGCAACGCCTGATACTGCGGCGTTTTCCTTTGCCCAACCAACCATGCCCTTCGAAGCGTCAACATGGGTAACAGAGGCTCCGGCTTTGAGACAAGCCACAGTAGCTCCGCCTGTGTAAGCAAATAAATTAAGCACAGTAATTTCGCGGTCTTCGTTTTCTATAAGTTTTCTTGCCAAATCCCAGTTTACCGCCTGTTCTGGGAAAAGACCTGTATGCTTAAAGCCCATAGGCTTTAATCTGAAAGTAAGTCCTTTATAATCAATACTCCACACATCGGGTACTGATTTTAAATTTTCCCAATAACCGCCGCCACTGTTAGAGCGGTGGTAAATAGCATCGGTGTCTTTCCAGCGTTTATCTTTCTTGGTACCGCTCCAAATAACCTGCGGGTCGGGGCGGATAAGAATAACATCGCCCCAACGCTCAAGGCGTTCACCTGCATCGGCATCAAGTAATTCGTAATCTAAAAATCCTTCAACTGTTCTCATAAAAAATACCCTTAAAAAATAGATTGTTGTGCGGTTTCCTTACCACCAAAATTTATTCCCAAATGGTCGTAAGCGAGTTTGGTAACACATCTGCCTCGTGCAGTTCTTGTCAAAAAGCCTATCTGCATTAAATAAGGCTCATAAACATCTTCAATGGTTATAGCTTCTTCGCCTATTGCTGCCGCCAGAGTATCAAGTCCCACAGGTCCGCCGGAATAATTGGTGATTATGGTTTCAAGCATTTTTCTGTCAAAATCGTCAAGACCCAATTCGTCAATTTCAAAACGGCAAAGGGCGGCAGATGCAGTTTTTTCGTTTATAACACCGTCATATTCCACCTGCGCTATATCTCTTACGCGCTTCAAAAGGCGGTTTGCAATACGAGGCGTTCCTCTTGAACGTGAGGCAATTTCCAAAGCACCGTCATGGTCAATTTCTATCCCTAAAATCCCTGCAGAACGCATAACAATTTCTGCTAACTGTTCGGGAGTGTAAAGTTCAAGTCTTAAAAGCACACCGAATCTGTCACGCAAGGGGGCGGTTAACTGACCTGAACGGGTGGTAGCACCAACTAATGTAAAGTGTGGAACATCGATTCTGATAGAACGCGCCGAAGGACCCTTTCCAATGATAATATCAAGTGAAAAATCCTCCATTGCGGGGTAAAGTATTTCTTCAACATTGCGGGAGAGACGGTGAATTTCATCAATAAATAAAACATCGCCCTCTTCAAGTGAGGTGAGAATTGCAACAAGGTCGCCCTGCTTTTCAATGGCGGGGCCTGATGTAACGCGAAGGTTTACACCCATTTCTCTTGCAACAATGCCGGCAAGAGTTGTTTTACCAAGACCGGGAGGGCCGTAAAGCAAAACATGGTCAAGCGATTCTTTACGCTGAGCGGCCGCGGTAATATATATTTTTAAGTTTTCCTTAACTTTGTCCTGACCGATGTATTCGCTCAAGGATTTAGGACGGAGTGATAGCTCTGCCTCATCATGTGAGCTGCTGTAATCGGGAGAAACTATTCGGTTTTCAAAATCCATCTCGTGTTCAATCATTTATTACAGCCTCCTTGCGAGCGCCTTGAGCGCCTGTTTTATAAGTTCATCGGTGGGAAGTGAAGAATCAAGCCTTGCTACTGTGAGTGATGCTTCGCCTTTGGTATAACCCAAGGCAACAAGAGCCTCAACCGCTTCGCTGCTGGAAGAATTATCCATAGCGGATTTTACTGCGGTAATTTCTTCACTGCTGCCGAGGTTAATGCTTCCAACCTTTTCTTTAAGTTCAAGCACAATTCTTTGAGCAAGTTTAATTCCAACACCGCTAGCGGCGGTGAGAGCCTTTGCATCACCGCTTGCAATACTTAAAGTGATTTTTGAAGGAGATAGGTCAGATAAAAGTGACAAACCTATTTTAGCACCCACGCCATTTACCGATGTGATTAGTTTAAAGGTGGTAAGTTCTTCCTGGTCATAAAAACCGTAAAGATCCATTGCATCTTCGCGCACAACCATATAGGTGTGAAGAAAAACCTCACTGTTTGCTGAGGGTAATTTCGAGTATGTGTTTCGTGTGATAAAGCATTTGAAACCAACGCCCCCACATTCAACAACTGCAAGTGTGGGCTCGGATAATAAAAGTGTTCCTCTTAAAGATGCAATCATTTTTTAGCCTCCATATAAATTTTTGAATAAGCCGAGCTTCCGTAATGTGCGTGGCATATAGCCAGAGCCAGCGCGTCGGCAGTATCATCGGGCTTGGGCACAGCTTTTAATTTTAGTAAGTTTTTAACCATTTCCATAACCTGATGCTTTTCGGCTCTGCCGTAACCCGTAACCGCTTGTTTTACCTGTAAGGGAGTGTATTCAAACACTGTAAGTCCGTGATTTTCTGCTGCCAATAGTATAACCCCTCGCGCCTGAGCCACATCAATGGCGGTTGTGGTGTTTGTATTGAAATAAAGTTTTTCGATTGAAACACAATCAGGCTTGTACTTCTCAATAAGAAAACAAATATCATCGTAAATGCATTTAAGCCTTTTTTGGAATTGTTCGCCGGCACAGGTGGTGACCGCGCCGTGGCTTACAACAGAAAAACTAATACCGTGAGCCTCAATAATTCCGTAACCCACTATTGCATAACCGGGGTCAATACCCAAAATACGCACCGCTGCACCGCCTTTCACAAAACATAATAACCCAATATATAATAATTCATTATATTTTATCATATATTATATAATTTATCAACAGTTTTTTGTGTGTAAAAACACTTTTAAAACCCCACTGTAACCACGGGTTTTCATAAAATTGCCAAAAGTGAGTATTTGAGAGAAAAAACGAGTATTTGCGAGTATTTTAAAGTTTTTCAAAATTTACTGGGATTTTCTCACAGAATTGCAAGAAAAAACGTAAAATTTTCTTGACATTTCGGCACTTTCAATGTATATTTTAAACTGATATAAAATTGTCGTAAAAAGGGGGATGCCTCTATGAAAAATGAAAATATAGTACAACTCAAAAACATATCGGTAGCCTTTGACGGTGAAACGATTCTTGACGGTCTTAATCTGGACATTAAGGACAAGGAGTTTATAACTCTTCTTGGCCCTTCGGGTTGCGGTAAAACCACAACCCTTCGCCTTATTGCAGGATTTTTAGACCCGGATGAAGGCGATGTTATTTTTGAGGATGAAAAAATAAACGGTGTGCCGGCTTACAAGCGTCAGGTAAACACCATTTTCCAGCGTTATGCACTTTTCCCACATCTTAACGTTTATGAAAATATTGCATTTGGTCTCAGAATCAAAAAACTTTCCGAAAAAGAAATTAAGGAAAAGGTAAGTGAGATGTTAGCCCTTGTAAACCTTACAGGCCTTGAAAAGCGCGATATTGATACCCTTTCGGGCGGTCAGCAGCAGCGAGTTGCTATTGCCCGCGCTATTGCAAACAGACCAAGAGTTTTGCTTCTTGATGAACCGCTTGCCGCGCTTGACTTAAAACTTCGCAAGGATATGCAGAAGGAACTTAAAAAGATTCAGGAGCAATTAGGTATCACTTTTGTGTTTGTAACCCACGACCAGGAAGAAGCACTCACCATGTCTGACCGTGTTGTTGTAATGGATGACGGTAAAATTCAGCAGGTGGGAACCCCACAAGATATTTATAACGAGCCTCAAAATGCATTTGTTGCTGATTTTATTGGCGAATCAAATATAGTTGACGGTAAAATGCACCGCGATTTTTATGTTGAGTTTTCGGGTCAGTTTTTTGACTGTCTTGATAAAGGCTTTGAAACTGATGAGCAGGTTGATGTTGTTGTGCGACCTGAAGATGTTGATATTGTGGAGCCTGACAAGGGAATGTTAAAAGGTGTTGTTACCTCTGTTTCTTTCCTTGGTGTGCATTATGAAATTATTGTTGATATCGGTGGCTTCAAATGGATGATTCAAACTACCGATGAGCATAAAGAAGGGGAAAATGTAGGTCTTTATATTGAACCCGATGCTATTCATATTATGAAAAAATCCGAATATTCAGGACTTTACGGTGACTATTCAAGTTATAGTGAGGAGATTGATCTCTTATCCGAAGCAGACTATGTTGAGGAGGAAGCGAACATTGAAAAAGAAATCCTTGGGTAGTAAGCTGATAGCCGCTCCTTACATAGTGTGGTCGGCAATATTTATTGTTGTGCCGCTTGTCATTATGTTATATTTCGCTCTTACTGATGCCAACGGTGTTTTCACCCTTGCAAACATAAGTGAAATCGGCAAATATAAAAAGGCGTTTGCTATTTCAATTCTTTACGCAACAATAGCTACGATTATAACCCTTCTTTTGGCATATCCAATGGCTTATTTTATGACTAAACTAAAAATAAGTTCTCAGCGAATGCTTATGCTTATTGTTATGCTTCCTATGTGGATGAACTTCCTTATTCGTACATATTCGTGGATAACAATTCTTGCCAACACAGGTATTATTAACAGCTTTTTAAGCAAGCTGGGCATTGGTCCGGTAAAACTTATGTACACACCGGGAGCGGTAATATTAGGTATGGTTTATGACTTTATACCATATATGATTTTGCCGATTTATTCGGTTATGTCAAAACTTGATAAATCGCTTTTAGAGGCGGCAGAGGATTTGGGCTCGAATTCATTTACCAAATTCCGCAGAGTTATATTACCGCTAACACGTCCGGGTATAATTTCGGGTATCACAATGGTGTTTGTTCCAAGTGTCAGCACATTCTATATTTCACAGAAATTGGGCGGTAACAAAACCATGCTTATTGGTGATGCGATAGAGTATTTGTTCAACCTTGGCTCAGATTATTATAATGTGGCTTCGGCTATATCTCTGGTGCTTATGTGTATGATACTTATTTGTCTTTTTGTTATGAATCGTTTCAGTGATGATGACGACGGAGGTGTGGTAATATGAAAGCATTGGCGCGCCTCTATGTTGCCCTTATAATATTCTTTTTATATGCACCCGTGCTTGTTATGATTGTATTTTCATTCAATTCTTCAAGCAGTGTTTGGGTGTTTGATAGTTTTTCTTTTGATTGGTATACGGGTCTTATTTCAAATACCCAAATGCTTGATGCTTTGAAGCACACAATTATAGTTGCGGTACTTTCTGCGGTTATCTCCACGGTTCTTGGAACTGCGGCGGCAGTGGGAATTACATCTATCAGAAGAAAATTTGCAAAAAAAATCATAATGTCCGTAACTCAAATTCCTATGATGAATGCCGATATTGTTACGGGTATCTCTTTAATGTTTTTGTTCGTTTTTATAGGGAAAATTATTAGTCTTAGCGAATCTCTTGGCTTCTTAACTGTACTTATAGCGCATATTACCTTTAATTTGCCCTATGTTATACTTTCTGTTTTGCCAAAGCTCAGGCAAACCGATTCAAATTTGCGCGAAGCGGCTCTGGATTTGGGTTGTACTCCGGTTCAAGCCTTTTTCAAGGTAATTATGCCTTCAATTTCAACCGGTATAATAACGGGCTTTATTATGGCTTTCACATTATCGCTTGATGATTTCGTAATTAGCTATTTCACCTGCGGTGATTATCAGACTTTGCCGATTATTATTTATAATATGACCAAAAAGAGCGTAACTCCCGATACTTACGCACTTTCAACCATTATTTTCGTGGCAATATTTGTATTGCTTATACTTTATAACACTCTTCAAACAAAGAGCGAAAAGCGTAAAATGCCTGCGAGAAGGTAAAATCATATAAAGAAAGGATTTGAAAAATGAAAAGAACTTTAAGTATTGTTATTTGTATTTCTCTTTTTCTTTGTCTTTTTCTTTCGGGTTGCGGTTACGAATATGCTGAACTTGAACTCAGAGGAGAATATAACCGCGATTTGGCGGGCACCACACTTACTGTTTATAACTGGGGTGAATATATTTCCGATGGGTCGGACGATTCGATAGATGTGAATCGTGAATTTGAAAAGCTTACTGGAATAAAGGTGAATTATTTAACCTTTGAAAGTAATGAAACAATGTTTTCTCAGGTGGAAAACGGCGGCGTTAATTATGATATTGTAATTCCTTCGGATTATATGATTGAGCGTATGATTAAGGCAGATATGTTAGCCGAAATTGATACCTCTAAGCTTTCAAATTATGATTTGATTGATGAAAAATATAAGGGCGAAAATATATTTTTTGACCCTGAAAATAAATATTCCGTTCCATATAATGTAGGAATGGTAGGGATTATTTATAATGGCGCAAAGATAAAAGATATTGAACATTCTTGGAATGTGTTGTGGGATAAAAAATACAAGGATATGGCACTTAATTTTAATAATCCGCGTGACGCTTTTATGACAGCACAGTGTTTATTGGGTCAAGATCTTAACTCAACAAATCCGAAAGATTGGGAAAAGGCGGCAGAAAAGCTTAAAGAAGGTAAGGATAATCTTCAAGCCTATGTAATGGACGAGGTTTACGGTAAGATGGAAACAGGTGAGGCTTATATAGCGCCTTACTATGCAGGCGATTTTCTTACTATGAAGGAAACTAATGAAGATCTTGAATTTTTCTATCCCAAGGAAGGCACAAACATTTTCATAGATTCTGTTTGCATACTCAAAAAATCGAAGAATTATGAAGCGGCAATGATGTATATAAACTTCCTTTTAGAACCGCAAATTGCAACTGCGAATGCGGAATATATCGGATATGCTTCACCGAATACTGCGGTTATTAATAATGAAGATTACTGTTATTACAATGACCCTATTCTTTATCCGAGTGACGAAGAAATGCCTAAAACACAGTATTATCACGATATTGATAAAGAAACTCGTAAAAAATACGAAATGCTTTGGATTGATGTCAAACTTTATTAAGGTGAAAAATTTCCATAAATATATAATTTTTGGTAACCCTTATCAATGGTGTTGACATTTTTATTAAAAATTGCTATAATGTATTAAAACATAGAGTTAAGATTGTTGGTACTTAACTTTAAATATTGAAGGGAGTAAGTTAAAATGAACAACTTTTTTAAGGCTTTAATTTCAGTGTTGGCTGTTTTTGGTGTAGTTATCACCGCGCTTATAATAATTGATAAGGTTATGAATAAGCATCGCATCAAGGGTAATTATCTTGAGTGTGAAACTGTTGATGATTTGGAAGAAATTGTTGAATAATTATTAAAAATTAAAACTGCGGTAGATGTGATTTTTACATTTACCGCAGTTTCTTTTTTGTTAAATTTATTGTGATTTTATTCCTCAACAGATAATATATCAGTTTTCAAAGTTACCAAATCCAAAATATCAACGCAAAAATCGTTGTTGAAATCGGCACCTAAATTATTGCTGTTTTCGTTTTCAAATAAATGCTTTTTAAGCCAGGTTAGATATTCTGCATTTTTGGCATAAGGCTTGTTATTGCCGTTTACCGTGATTTTGGTGCCGTTAGTATCGTAAGCCGCAAAAACATCAGTATCGCCGTTATATCTTTGGTATACGGTATAAGTTGTTTCGGGAATAATCCATTTTGTGAAATTATGGTCTTCCTGCCATAACACTCCTTCAAGCCCGTATTCTAAATCGGGTGTGGGC
>JAZTXU010000036.1:0-6002 GCA_045636565.1 Acutalibacteraceae bacterium | reverse complement strand
CAAAATTTTAAAGGTGATAGAAATTCTGCCGCTTTTGAGAGAAAGCGGTATATTGAACTTTTAGAAAAGAGGGTATTTATGACTGAAAGCGAATTTATGCGCCAAAGCAATGCGGCAGTTGAGCGAATGAGGGAAATGAATGCCCGTTCAAAAATACCCGAAAACAGCCGCCATAAAATGCCGCCAAGTCCATCTTTTGTTAAGGTGAACGGAAACAGTATTCCGCCCTCGCAATCCGCCGTTTCCCCTGCTGCTCAAACGAGGGAAAAACACACCGAACAAAATAAAAATAATAAAACGCAAGGCGAAAATCAAAAATCGGGCGGTGGCTTTGGTATTCCCTTTTTAGACAACATTTTAAAAGATGGCGATTCATCATTAATTCTGGGTTTACTACTCGTTCTTATGAGCGAAAACACCGATAAAATACTGCTGTTTGCTTTGATTTATATTCTACTTTAGAGCAGTAATCCCCAGCTCAGCTTATCTTTTTTATAATTCTTACAACAAACATACTAAAACCGCACCCGATTCAGGTGCGGTTTTAGTTATTTGATAAAATCTTTATAATTAAAAGTTTTCAAACAAAATCTTTCGAAGAACGATTAAATCAAGAGCATTAAAGCATCCGTCCCCATTTATATCATATAAATCGAATTTTGCCGCATATAATGAAACTTCGTTGTTAAGTAATGTATTTTTAACGATTATTATATCAAGTATATCAACAGAACCGTTATTATCAATATCGCCTACAATAGCCTGAGCCTCTTCAAAATGCAAGGTAGCATTCATTAAGTCATCGTTGTAATTGCCAATCGTTATTTCATTCCATTCATTTTCTGTTCCGCCAAAATATACATCCGCAAGTGAATAACAATCGAAGAAGACCTCATCCTCTATGTTTTTAACTGTCTTTGGAACAGTAATACTTTCGAGCGCGTAACAGTTATAAAAAGCATAATCAGCGATTTCTGTAACACCCTCTGCAATTTCAACATGTTCAAGCGACACACAGTATTCAAAAGCAGATTTGCCTATAGCTGTAACCGTTTCGGGAATAGAAACAGTTTTAATTGTTGAGCAGTTTATAAATGCATAATCGTTTATAGCCTTAGTACCGTTTGGTATAACTACTTCAACAGCGGGCTTGCCTTTAATATAAAGCTTTTCAGCATAAAATAAGGGGTTAGCACCAACATTATCAAACTTAACCTCGCTCCATGCTCCAATATCGGTAACATTTACACCCTTAAGCGAATAACAACCGAAAAATGCATCAGCGCTTATACTTTTAATGTTTTTACCGATGGTTATACTTGTAAGAGATGAACAATTATAAAACATACCCTCACTTATAGAGGTAACACCCTCGCCAAGTTTAACTGAAGTAAGTGAGGAACAACCTTCAAAAGCATATGCACCTACGCTCGTCACACTATCGGGAATGTTTATTTTTTCAAGCGAAAAGCAACCTTTAAATGCTCTTTCACCTATACTTGTAACACTATCAGGTATTGTTATACTTGTAAGGCTTTCACAATTAGCAAATGCCCAGTCACCTATGCTTGTGGCTTTAGTAATAATCAGTTCATCAAGACTCGGTAGAACACTTCCCCATGAGTATGTATTATCCAAATAAAATAAACTACTCGGCGCATCTAAATCTTCGCCAATAAAAGGAATTTTTAAATATGTAAGGTTATAACATTCATGAAAAATAAATTCACCTATATTCGCTACACTATCGGGGATTGTTATACTTTCAAGCTCATTACAACCCGCAAAGGCAAAATCACCAATACTTATAAGATTGTCAGATAATGTTATATTAACAAGTGAATTTTCAATTTCAGCTAACACCCATATATAATCCATTTCATCATCATAATATAACTTACTATACATCGAAAATGCATAAGCACCAATACTTGTAACGGTATCTGGTACGGTTATGCTTGTAATTAAAGTGCAATTATGGAAAGCAGAATCACCAATAGCTGTAACGGTAAATCCACCAAGGGTTGAAGGGATTATTACTTCCCCGCTAACAGAAGTATCACATCCTGTAATAGTAGCTTCACCATCAGTTACAGTATAAGTGTAATAAACGGGGTCGTTATTAACTTCGGGTTCTTCCAATGTAGAATCCAAAACAGCCTCGGCAGTAAAGGTTACTTTTTGGATATTAAAATTAATATCATTATAAGTTTCCTCGCCAACATCTAAATAATCTGTCAACCAATTAAATTCTTTAATTACTGCATTGTCTGCAATGCCTGATTCGCCGGCTTTAAGCGGAACCTCAACCAATACCATTTCGCCTTTGCCGAATAAATCTTTATTTTTGATTAGTGAATTCTTCAAATCTTCTTGGGTCACACCGATTCCATTAACATTATTACCATCAAAAAAGATTCCTAAAGCTTCATCTTTAAAATAGGTCAACGTAGCTTCTCCGACACCTAAAGTATGAGTTGAGCCAAAAGAAAACTCATCAAGAACCTTAGTGATATTATCTATATCCATAAGCAATTGCATATACTTAGTATCTTTAGGAAGAACAAAGTTCCTTGTCTCCGAACAGATTTGAGGATCCCAAAAACTTGTTATACCATATGTAAAGTCAGGTCCGTCAGTTAAAACAAGTTCATTATCGTCAGGAACATAATCATCAGTTGAAAGAACAAATTCAATATCAGAAATAGAAATATCTTTACCATCTAAGCTCGAAGCTTTACTATAATGGGAAATCATTATGTTAATACCGTCAATATAACCTGTATCTGTAAAATTGCCACCGCTAAGTACAAATTCTAAAGTTACTGTCTCACCTGCACGGAGAGCTTCTGCGTTAGCCTCTAAGGCGGACTTGAAATCTATTTGAGTTACGCCAATTCCGAACACATCATTAGAACCTGTAAAATAGAGTGCCAAATCATTACCTCCGTAACCGAATGAACCGCCACCTGCAGTAACGCGGCTACCAAACCTAAAGCAACCCATAACATCATCATACTGAGGAATTGCAATATCGAACTTAATTTTCTCAATTTCATCTGAAGTTTGCATTGAAGCAACGGCTTCAATAACAAGTTGAGGATCCCATTGTTCACCTGTAAAGGTATAACCAGGTCCACCCTTCAAATTAAGGACATAATTGGATGTTTCCGCGCTTGCAACAAGGTTAAGTGTTGGTATAGCTGAAAACACCATCACCATACAAACAACCAAAGACAACAATTTCTTTAAATTTTTCAACCAAATCACTCCTTGAAATATATTATGATTTAATTTTACCACACTTCACAAATGAATTCAATATTTTAACCATAACTTTTAATATTATGTAACACGTCGAAATTTTAATCACAAAGAGGTGGTAAAAAAACAAATTTTAGTTTATCGGGATGTTTGAAAAGGTGAATTGGTATATCATGTAGGGGCTTATACCTACATAAGCATGTTAAATTTGATGAATTTTCTCGGGTCGATGAAGGGCATCGACCCCTACAAAATATCGATTAACATACCGTAGAGACAGGCTCCGCGAAACGCCAAATTGGTTTGTTCAAAAATTTCAATGTTCCTATAAACTGCAATTTAATACTTAAATCTCAACAACAGATTATTATATCAATTTAATTCGTTAGCCATTTGATAGAATTTATAATAAATTCCCTTTTGCTCTAAAAGTTCCTCGTGGTTGCCCTCTTCCATAATTCCTTCATCTGTTAGAACTAAAATACGGTCAGACTTGCGAATTGTGGACAAACGGTGAGCAATAGTAACGGTTGTTCTGCCTTCGGACAACTTTGCAAGTGATTTTGCAACCGCAAACTCACTCTCATTGTCAAGCGCACTTGTGGCTTCATCAAGTATAATAATAGGCGGATTTTTAAGGAAAACTCGTGCAATACTTATTCTCTGCTTTTGTCCTCCTGAAAGTTTTACTCCGCGCTCACCCACATAGGTGTGGTAACCGTCTTTAAGTTCGGTCACAAATTCATCTGCGCCTGCTTTTTTAGCCGCCTCAACAACCTCTTCTATTGTAGCCCCCGGTTTTCCGTAGGCAATATTTTCATAAACGGTACCTGAAAACAGATAAACATCCTGCTGCACTATACCAATATTATCGCGCAATGATTTAAGTGTGTATTCCTTAATATTTTTACCGTCAAGCAGAATTTCACCCTCTGTTACATCGTAAAAACGCGGAATTAGATTGCATAGTGTTGTTTTTCCGCCGCCGGACGGACCCACAAACGCGATTTTTTCACCGCTTTTAATCTTCAAATTAAGACCTGTAAATACTCTGTTGTGATCATCGGGATACTCAAATGAAACATTGTTAAATTCAATGTCACCTCTGGTGTTTTTTAGTTCAACACAGTTCGGTTCATCGAAAATTTCGATATCAGCATCCATAATCTGCAAAAATCGTTCAATACCCGTAAGACCTCTTTGGAACTGCTCGGAAAATTCAATTATTCTTCTAACCCTTGCAATAAAGGTGGTAACATAAAGCAGATAAGCCACAAGGTCACCCGGGGTGATATCGCCGTTTATCATAAAGATGCTTCCTGCAATAACCACCGCCGCATACATAATACCGTCAAACAATCTTGTTGTGGTGGCAAATGTGCCCATATATTTATAAGAAAGCTTTTTAATACCAAAAAACTCCTTATTATCCTTTTCAAACTTTTGTTGCTCCAAATCCTCATTTGCAAACGCTTTTACAACCTTCTGCCCCAAAAGTGAATCTTCAATTCTGGCATTCAGTTCACCAATCATTTTACGCTGATTTCGGAAGGTTTCGCGCATTTTTTTATTAAGGATTCGGCAAATAACCACCATAACGGGAATAATTACAAATATAATCAAAGTGAGCCATACATTTATATTCATAAGAATAATAAATGACACTATTCCCTTAATTCCCGCTATAAAAAACTCTTCGGGGCAGTGGTGTGAAAATTCGGTAACATCAAAGAGGTCGTTTGTGATTCTTCCCATAATTTGACCGACTTTTGTGTTATTAAAATAAGAATTTGAAAGCTTATGCAGATGAGCATATGCATCCCGCCGCATATCAGTTTCAATCTTGGTGCCCATTACATGACCCGTGTATGCCATATAATAATAAGCGGCGGCATCAATAACCCTAAGTATTATGTAAACCAAACCGACCCTCACAATAAACCCGACTGTAAGCGTTTTTACATCACTCATACCCGCATTTGTTATTTCGCGCATAATAAGAGGTAAAACAATTTCGCAAATTGTAGTAAGCGAAGCGCAAAATAAATCAAGTATTACCGTGGGCATATACTTCTTGTAATATGGCATAAACCGTTTTATAAGTTCGCTTGTTTTATATTTTCTTTCATCTTTTTTCAAATTCATCACCAAAATAATTATATAGCTTTAATTTAATAAAATCAAGAAAAACAAAATGCGCCAAGAGAGAAACCCTGCGGCGCATTTAAACTTATTTAAGCTTTTTTATTTCTTCAATATAATACTGCACTAATTCAAATTTGGTTCCGGGCATTAAACGATGGTCGGGACAAGGGATAAATCCGCCAAGTGCTGCCAGTCTTTTCATTCTTTCAAGTTCTTTATCAACCGCTGCCTTATCTTCGCGAAGGGCAGTTTTATCCATACCGCCAACGCCAAGCATACCCTTGCCAAACTTATTCCTTGCGGCTTCAAACTGGTCGCCCCAAACGCCAACCTCTATCGGGAACATAGTATTTACACCATTTTCAAACCAAACAGGCAACAGCTTTTCTGTAACACCGTCACAATCAAGGCTTATAATATCAATTCCGTATTTATGGCATAGGTCGTTACGCTTTTTATAGTGTTTAGCGCAAAGTTCTTCAAACATATCAGGTGAAAGCAAAGGGCCGTTTTTGAAACAAATATCCTCCCAATAGTGAGCAAAATCAAATTTTGCACCCGTTTCGAGTATAGCTTCAGCGCATTTATACTGC
>JAZTXU010000035.1:0-6580 GCA_045636565.1 Acutalibacteraceae bacterium | reverse complement strand
TATGATAAGAATAACGCTCTGCTTACTTTCCATGCAGGTACCGGTGGTACAGAGGCTATGGACTGGGTTTCAATGCTTGTGCGTATGTACACCCGTTGGACTGAACGCCACGGTTTTAAATTGCAGGTGCTCGATTTTCTTGATGGTGATGTGGCAGGTCTTAAAAGCGCAACACTTCTTATCGAGGGCGAAAATGCTTACGGATATTTAAAAAGTGAATCGGGTGTTCATCGCTTGGTGCGTGTGTCTCCGTTTGATTCTTCGGGTAGAAGACATACTTCATTTGCTTCGCTTGAAGTTATGCCTGAAATTGAGAATGATGCTGATATTGAAGTACGAGAAGAAGATATTAAAATGGATGTTTTCCGTTCTTCGGGTGCAGGTGGTCAGCATATAAATAAAACCTCATCCGCGGTACGACTTACTCATATTCCAACCGGAATAGTTGTTGCTTGTCAGAACGAGCGAAGCCAGTTCCAAAATAAAGATAGGGCTATGCGAATGCTCAAATCAAAGCTTTTGGAAATTAAAGAGCGCGAGCATCTTGAAAAGATTGATGATATCAAAGGAGTTCAGAAGGAAATCGCCTGGGGTTCGCAGATTCGTTCCTATGTATTTATGCCGTACACATTGGCAAAAGACCATAGAACAAGCTTCGAATCAGGTAATATAAACGCGGTAATGGACGGCGATTTGGATGGATTTATAAATGCATATTTGAAAGCAGCATCCAAGGGTGAACTTTCAAATAATCCTAATATTGAAGATTAAACACATAAATCGAAAGAAAAGGAAAAGTAATATGAAAAAATTATTAAGTGTTATTTTAATTGTGGTATTAATTACAAGTTTTGCTTGCGGTTGCAGCGATGAGGAAGAAAAGGGAAGAATTCTTTATGAGGGCTTGGATTTTTCAAAATATGTTGAATTATGTACCTATAAAGGAATAGAGGTTGACACTGAATCAGAAAAATTCGGTGAATTTTATGATGAAGTTTTATTAATGGATGTTGTTGATAACGGCTTTTATACTGAAAAGGATTTAACAGAAGGTAAAATCGAAGAGGGCGATATTGCAAATATAGATTTCACAGGTAAGATGAACGGCAAAGAATTTGAAGGCGGTTCGGGTAAAAAATATGACCTTGAAATAGGCTCCGGAACTTTTTTTGAAGGCTTTGAGGAAGGCCTTGTAGGAGTTGAGATTGGTAAAACTATTGACCTTAATCTCACATTTCCTAAGGATTACGGTCACGCAGAGTTTGCAGGAAAACCGGTTGTTTTTACAGTTAAAATCAATTCAGCGAACAGAAAAACAATGCAAAAACCTGAAGAATATTTTTCAAAGTTAAACTTCAAATCCGTAGGTGATTATACCAAGGATGTAAGAAATAGAGCTATTGAAAACTATCTTTTAGATGAAATAATTTTAAATTCAAAGATTAAAGATTATCCTGAAAAAGAGTTGAAGTTGATTTTTGAAGCCAGTAAAACTATGTTAGAAAAGTATTATGAAGTGGATTTTGCTGACTTTCTTGAAACTACAGGTCAGACCGAGGAAGATTACAAAAACGAACAGATTAAACCTATGATGGATGTTCAGTTGGTGCTTTATGCTATTTTGGATAAGGAAGGTATAAAGTTCACAAAGGACGATGTTGAAGCGGAAATCAATAAAGCACTCAAAGATATGGGAGATACTCAAGTTACCAGAGAACAAATGATTGAATATTTTGGTGAGTTTTATTTTGAAGAAACAGTGGTTTGCGATAAGGTAATGGAGTTTATCCATAAGAAAGCAAAATTGAAGTAATTTGAGTTGTCTTTATAAAAAATTGATGTAAAAGTGGAGAAAATATGAAAAGATTATTTAGCTTAATTCTAATGGTTATTTTATTATCTGTTACGGCAGTTGGTTGTGGCGAGGATAAAAAATCCGATTCAGATAAGGAAAACGGTACAAATGTTTCTAACAAAAAAGAGGGTGCCAGAAATCTCTATAACGGAATTGATTTTTCGAAGTATATAGAACTTGGTGAGTATAAGGGGATCGTTGTTGATACAAAGTCAAAAGAATTTGCCGAATATTATAACAAACTTTTAAAGGCTGATGTTGATAACAATGCTTTTTATACTGAAGCAACCTTAAATACGGGTAAAATTGAAAACGGCGATATTGCAAATATTGATTATGAGGGTAAAAAGGATGGCATAGCTTTTGAGGGCGGCACCGCTAAGGGACACGACCTTGAAATTGGCTCGGGCTCTTTTATACCGGGATTTGAGGAAGGTCTTGTTGGTGTTGAAATAGGCAAAACGGTTGATTTAAATCTCACTTTTCCAACAGAATATCATTCTGCAGATTTGGCAGGCAAGGCGGTTATATTTACAGTAAAGGTTAATTCCGTAAAAAGAAGAACTAATCAAAAGCCTGAAGAATATTATTCTAAATTAGGTTTTAAATCTGTTGATGAATATTTAAAAGATTTGAAAAAAAGAGCAACCGAAAATTATTTGTTAGATTCGGTGGTTTCAAAATCAAAGGTGAAGGATTATCCAAAAGAAGATTTGGATTTTATATTTGAAACAACAAAGCAGATGATTGAAGCACAACTCAAACAGTATTATAATATGAGTTTTGATCAATATCTGAGTGCTATGGGTATTACAAAAGAAAAGTTTATTAATGATGAAATTAAGCCAATGATGGACGTTCAAATGGTACTTTACGCGGTTCTTGATAAGGAAGGCTTGAATTTTACTGAGGCCGATATTGATGCAGTGATCAATGAAACAATTAAAGAATCAAATGATAGCACCGTTACTAAGGAAAAACTCCTCGAATCATATGGCGAAGTTTACTTTGAAGAGAGAGTTGTAACAGAAAAAGTAGTGGCTTTGCTTTATGAAAATGCACAATTAAAATAATCTGTTAATTCAATACGCTAAAAATAGGAGGTGGTTTTATGCAACTGAAAATACAAAACGGTGTGGTTGAACTTTCGGGTGAGCCAATTCTTAAAAGCGTTAATTTTGAAATAAACGATAATAGCCGTATCGCCGTTGTAGGCCGTAACGGTTGCGGCAAAACCACCCTTTTAAAGCTAATTGCAGGGGAGTATTCAATTTCAAAACTTGACAGCGATGGCGATAGTTATTTTACAGTTTCGGGAACTCCCAGAATAGGTGTACTTTCGCAGATTACATTCCGTGATGATTCTGTTTCCTTGCTTGAAGAGGTTAGAAGTGCTTATTCTGATATTTTATCGCTTAAATCCGAGCTTTATGATGCTCAAATAAAAATGGAAACCGAGCAATCGGAAGAAAACATCAAGAATTACACTAATTTGCTTGACACATTTACAAATGTAGGTGGCTTTTATTTTGAAAAAGAATATGAAGCCGCAATTAAGCATTTTGGATTTAGTGAAGAACAAAAGTACCGTCCGTTGAGTGAATTTTCAGGCGGTCAGCGTACTAAAATTGCATTTCTAAAATTACTTCTTTCAAAACCGGATATCCTGCTTTTGGACGAGCCTACAAACCATCTGGATATTGAGGCGGTTGAATGGCTTGAAGGCTATTTGAGAGAATATAAAAAGGCTTTTGTTGTGGTATCGCATGACAGAATGTTTTTAGATAATGTTGTAAACACAGTTTACGAAATTGAACACGGCAAAACCTATAAATATGCAGGTAATTATTCACAGTTTACGGTGGCTAAAAAGGCTTTAAGGCAGCAGCAGGCAAAGGAATATCTCGCGCAGAAAAAAGAGATTGAAAGACTCAGAGAATTGGTTATCCGCTTTAAATATAAGCCTACAAAGGCGGCTATGGCGCAGTCAAAGCTTAAACAAATTGAACATATGATACCAATAGAAGCTCCTGAAACTTACGATATGCGTACTTTTCACGCCGATTTTGAGCCTGATGATATCGGCGTTAAGGATGTGCTTTCTGTTAAAGATTTAAGAGTAGGATTTGACAAGGTACTCACAACTGTAAATCTTGAAATAAAAAGGGCAGACCGAATAGGAATAATTGGCGGAAATGGGCTTGGAAAATCCACTTTTATACGCACTATTATGGGTAATGTAAAAGCGCTTGGCGGCGAATTTAAGTTTGCTCCGAGGGTGAGCGTGGGTTATTTTGACCAGCAAATGGCGCAGTATTCTTCATCTGACACTGTTTTAGATGATTTTATGATAGAGTTTCCTTATCTTACCGAGCACGAGGCAAGAAGTGCTTTGGGTGCATTTCTTTTCAGTGGTGAAGAGGTTTTCAAAACTGTTGATATGCTCTCGGGCGGTGAAAGGGTGCGTTTGGCACTTTGCAAAATTTTTAAGAAAAGACCGAATTTTCTGATTTTGGACGAGCCTACAAACCATATGGACATTGTTGGAAAAGAAACCCTTGAAGAAATGCTTTCGAATTTTTCGGGAACTGTTTTGTTTGTTTCGCACGACCGCTATTTTATTAAAAAGGTGGCTGAAAGCGTTCTTGAATTTAAAGAGGGAAGAACAGAGCTTTATCCTTACGGATATGAGCAGTTCTTGGAAAAGTCAAGCAAGCCGGATTTAGTGGTTGAGGCAAAACCCGAAAAGGTTATAAAGGAAAAGAAAACCTATACAACTCCCGCAAAAGAGCGTTCAAAGGCAGAGCGCGCCGTCAAAAAGGCGGAAGAAAAAATTGCTTCTTTAGAAGAAAATATAAATAGGGTGAACGAAGAACTTTTGAAGGAAGAAAACATTTCAGACTATGTTAAGCTTTCAAGTCTTCAAGAAGAATTGGTACAACTTGAAACCGAGCTTGAAAATGTTATGTTAGAATGGGAAGAAGCTTCAGAAAAACTCAATTCACTTGACAATTGAAATATAAAATGTTAAAATGATACCGCTTAAGCTAGGTAAGCGGTATCTTTTTTTAAAGATTTAAACTGGAATAGAGGTGCAATTCCTCTGCGAACTCGTCGCCGTAATTTATGGAAAGGTCTGCATTATGTCACTGCGGTTAAGGTGTGTTTTCACCACTGTGGGAAGGCGCAGATTTTGGAACCCGAACTCCACCGTAATAAGTCGGAATACTTGCCGTTTACTGTCAGTACAAATGTGTCACGAGTAATTGACGGTGTATTTAGCTAAAATTAGACCGAGTATTGCGGTCTTGTTTTTGTGCGTATATCTCCTTTTGTATTGACCGGTTTAAAGTACAATACAAAAGGAGTTTTTTTATGAAAAACAAGAAGTTAATTATTGGATTGGCAATAGGTTTGGTAGTTCTTATTGCTGTGTTTGCAGGTGTTTATTTTATAACAAGACCTGAAACAAAAGAGGGAGCAAAGAATATTTCGGTAACGGTGGTTTATAAGGATAAAACCGATAAAGAATTTAAAATTAATACCGATGCCGAATATCTTTCAGATGCCTTGTTAGAAGAAGGATTGGTTACTAAAGAAGAGCATAACGGCGATGGTATGTATACTGTTATTGACGGTGTAAAAGCTGATTATAGCGTTGACCAGTCTTGGTGGTGTGTAACTAAAGATGGCGAAATGACCAATGCCGGTATGGATGATTTGGCTATAGTTGATGGCGATAAATATGAAATCACATACACAATTAGTTAAAAATAATCGTCACCAAAAACTTGTTGAAGCAATACTTCTAACACTTTTAGGTGTGCTTATGTATGTTTCACAGGTTATAATGGCGGCATTACCTAATATAGAAATAGTGACATTACTTATAATCCTTACAACGCGAAAGTTCGGGTATAAAGCGTTTGTTTCGGTTTATATATTTGTAGTGTGTGAAATTTTCACTTACGGTCTTGAAATTTGGGTAATAAATTACTTATATGTATGGGCGATTCTTTGTGTGTTAATTCTGATAATTAAAAAAATTGATGAAGCTATTGTTTATGCTTTAATTGCGGCAATTTACGGTTTGTTTTTTGGCACACTTTGTTCAGTTCCTTATTTTATAATGGGCGGAATTGCAGGAGGAATAGCCTATATAATACAAGGTTTTGTGTTTGATTTGCTTCATTGCGGTGGCAATTTTGTGTTAGTGTTGTTAATGTATAAACCACTCACAAGGGTTATGAATAAAATAATTAAATAAAACAAAATGTGGTCTTACCAATTCGGTAAAACCACATTTTTTATATGCTTTTTAAATTAATCCTTAAAGAAAAGGGGGAGCTTTTCGAGGAAGATGATATCATCGCGCTCGGCGGCATCGCCCTCTGCTAAAAATGCACAAGCGGCGGCTTCTATTGCGCCTGCTTTTGTAACCAATTCGCGTACAGCCGTAAGAGATTCACCGGTGCTTATAACATCGTCGATTATGAGCACGCGCTTACCCTTTAGTTGGCTAACCTCGGTTTCACCTAAGAAAAGCTTTTGCTCTTTTTTGGTGGTGATAGAGGTAACACTAACCTCTAATGGGTTACGCATATAAACCTTAACACCCTTGCGAGCGATTATATAAGGCTTACCCGACTGTCTTGCCATTTCATAAGCCATAGGAATACTTTTAGCTTCTGGGGTGAGAATAACATCAAATTCGGGAACCTTTTT
>JAZTXU010000034.1:0-3344 GCA_045636565.1 Acutalibacteraceae bacterium | reverse complement strand
GCAAAGGCTCAAAACCTTACCGAATGGCAATACGGGCTCGCTTCCGTTAATCCGCGTTGGAATGTTTCAGGTACATATATGCAGGTATTACCGCGCTTTGTATCTGTTGATGAAAATGGTAATGAATACGAATTTTTGAGCGACTATTTTGAAGATGTTTATGAAGCCTTATCAATGGTATTTTTGAAAGGTTATCAATGGCCGTTTGATTCTAAAAAAGTGCTTGCAGGTTCTTCTGTTATAGATTTGCTTGTATACCGCGAAAATGTTTTAAAAAATCGCAGAGTTTATCTTGATTTCACCAAAAACCCATTCAATATGGCTGAAATTGATTATAAAAAGTTATCAAGCGAGGCTTACGAATATCTTTGTAAAGCAAATGCCTTATTCGGAAAACCGATTGACAGACTTTCTAAAATGAACTCCCCCGCCATTGAACTTTACAAAAACAAAGGCATTGATATCACAAAAACTCCCCTTGAAATTGCCCTTTGCGCGCAACACAACAACGGCGGAATTGCAGTTGATATGTGGTGGCAAACAAATGTTAGAGGTTTATTCTGCGCAGGTGAATGTGCAGGCACCCACGGAATAACCCGCCCGGGTGGCTCTGCGCTTAATGCAGGTCAGGTAGGAAGTCTTCGTGCGGCACAGTATATATCACAGCACCCAAACAATATAGCTAACGATAAAATTTTTTCAGATATTCTTAATAACATTACTGAAACCAAGGCTGAGGAAATAAAAAAAATTCTTAGTGAAACTGATAATATCGATTTTCTTATTAAAAAAGCTCAACGCAGAATGAGTGATAATGCCGCCGCAATAAGAATTAAAGAAAATATGCTAAATTCGCTAAAAGACACCAAAGCAGAGCTTGATTCAATCTATAAAACCGCTAAGGTTGATAGTTTATCACGGGTTTATATGTACTTTAAATTTAAGGATATTCTTATTACTCAGTGTGCGGTGTTATCTGCTATGATAGATTATGCCGATACTATCAGAGATACAAGAGGCTCTTCTCTTTGCTTTGATGAAAACGGTGATTTGAGGGATGGTCTTGAAGAAATTTTCCGATTTAATGAAGAAAACGGCGACACACGCTCAAAAGTGCAAGAAACTGTGCTCGAAAGCAATGATTTTACTTGTGCTTGGCGCGATGTAAGACCTATTCCACAGAACGATGACTTCTTCGAAAATGTTTGGAGCAAATACAGAAAAAATAAGAATATTTATTAATTCTATAGGAGTGTTAATATTGAAAAAATATAAATTAGGTTTGGTTTCAATATCTTTCAGAAAAAACACTGTTGAAGAAATATTTGAAGCTGTAAAAAATGCAGGTCTCACCTGCATTGAGTGGGGTAGTGATGTTCACGCACCTTTTGGTAAGATTGAAAAGCTAAAAAAAATCGCTAAGCTTCAAAAAGAATACGGCATAGAGTGTTGCTCTTACGGAACTTATTTTAAATTGGGAGCAACTCCTATAGAAGAACTTGAAGCTTATATAAAGGCAGCCAAAATACTTGGCACCGATATATTAAGGCTTTGGTGTGGTGAAAAATCCGCCTCAGAATATAGTGAAAAAGAAAAGAAAGAGTTATTCGAAATCTGTAAAGCAGCAGCAAAAATCGCCGAAGAACATAATGTTAAGCTTTGTATGGAATGTCACAACTTTACATTTACAGATACTAAGGAAACGGCTTTAAAGCTAATGAAAGCGGTTAACTCTCCTGCTTTCAGAATGTATTGGCAACCTAATCAGTATACATCAACCGAAGAAAATTTAGATTATGCTGAGCTTTTAAGGGATTATACCGAGCATTTACACGTTTTCAACTGGAAGGGGGAAACCCGTTTTCCACTGGAAGAAGCGGTTGATTTATGGAAAAAATATCTCGAAATTTTAGGCGAGGATAAGCATTTGTTGCTTGAATTTATGCCTGATGATAAAATTGAAACTTTGCCCTTAGAAGCAGAAACTTTAAGAAAAATTGTGGAGCGAAAATTATGAAAAGTATATTTTTATGTGAAGATAAAAATATTATTAAAAAGGTTTTTCCTGATTATGTAATGGAAAGTCTTAAAACAAAAGCAGGTTTAGAAGAAACTGTTTATTCAAAAGCAGATTTAGTAAACAACAGTGAAAATTTCAAGGATGTTGAATATATTTTTTCAACATGGAGTATGACACAGCTTAATGAAGAAGAAATCAAAGCATATCTCCCCTCTTTGAAATGCGTATTTTATGCCGCAGGCACCGTTCAGTATTTTGCTCGCCCTTTTTTAAACTGTGGTGTTAAGGTCTTTTCAGCTTGGGCGGCAAACGCTGTTCCCGTTGCGGAATATACTGTGGCACAGATCGTTTTAGCCAATAAGGGATTTTATCAAAATTCTAAAATGTCCTGCAAAGAGGATTTTAATGTCATGAGAGATACCGTAGATTACTACGGGGGAAATTTTAACGCTAAAATTGGAATTATCGGTGCCGGAATGATTGGAAAGCTTGTAATTAAAATGCTAAAAAATTACAAGTTCGACATTTTGGTGTTTGACCCATTTTTACCCGATAATACCGCAAAAGAATTAGGTGTTACCAAGGTAAGCCTTGAGGAATTATTTAAACAGTGCAAAGTAACCTCTAATCACCTTGCAAACAACGCACAAACAAAGGGAATGCTTACTTACAGTCATTTCGCTTCTATGCCTCCTTATTCAACCTTTTTAAATACCGGCAGAGGAGCTCAGTTGATTGAAGATGACCTTGTAAGAATACTTAAAGAGCGCCACGACTTATTTGCTGTTTTAGATGTAACCGACCCTGAACCTTGTGAAAACAACCACGAGTTTTATTCACTTTCAAACTGCATCGTAACTCCTCATATTGCAGGAAGTATGGGCAAAGAGGTTTACCGTATGGCAGAATATATGCTTAATGAATTTGAAGATTTTACAAACGGAACACCCTGCAAATACGAAGTTACCCTAAAAATGCTTGAAACTATGGCATAACTGTTCAAAATAAGTTTGACTTTCATATTCCCCTATGCTAAAATAACTATTATTTAAAAGGGGGAAATCATATGCCAAAAACAGAAACTATTGCACAAATAATCGGTATAATCGCAATGGCATTTAATATTCTGTCATTTCAGCAAAAAAATCATAAAAAGGTCATTTCTTTTCAGCTTGTGGGCGGATTCCTATTTTCAATAAATTATATGTTATTAGGAGCCACAGTCGGCTGCATTTTAAATGGATTAGCGGTTATAAGAGCCATAGTCTATATTAACGAAGAAAAATTTCATTCCAAAAATATATTCTGGGTATTATTTGTTTCT
>JAZTXU010000033.1:0-5637 GCA_045636565.1 Acutalibacteraceae bacterium | reverse complement strand
GATGGCGTATTGCGCGTTATGGTAATCAGAAAGTAATGGAGGGAAGTTTATGTTTAATTTAGTTGTTTTAACCGGTCGCTTAACTGCTGACCCTGAACTTAAAACCACACCTAACGGAATTTCGGTTACAACCTTCTCCATTGCTGTTGACCGCCGTTATCGTTCCGGCGAGGAACGCCAGACTGATTTTATTAATATCGTTGCATGGCGTTCATCTGCGGAATTTATTACAAAATACTTTAAAAAGGGTAGCCTTATCGGTATTGAAGGTTCTATTCAGACCAGAAGATATCAGGATAAGAACGGTAACAATCGTACTGCTTTTGAAGTAGTTGCTAACAATGTTCAGTTTGTTGAATCAAAGCGTGATGATATGGGCTCTAATGCCGCTCCTGCTTCTTTCAGCAATGCTGATGTTAACGATTTCGCCGATTTGGGCGATGCTTCGGACGATGATTTGCCGTTCTAAGCGCTAATTAATATTATTTTAAATTAAGGAGGCTTTAACAATGGAAAACGAGAGAAACGATAGACCTATGCACAAGAAACCTCGCAAGAAGGTTTGCCATTTCTGCGTTGATCGTGTTGAAAGCATTGATTATAAGGATGTAGCTCGTCTTCGCAAGTTTATTTCAGAACGCGCTAAGATTCTTCCTCGCCGTGCAACCGGCACCTGCGCTGCTCATCAGCGTGAGTTGACAATCGCTATTAAGCGTGCACGTCAGATGGCTTTACTTCCTTATGTAAACGATTAATAAAGGAATTTTTAAACACGGTAGAAGCTTCGGCCTCTACCGTGTTTTTTGTTTCTTTTAAATTTTTTTATCCTTTTTTTGATAAAAAGTTGAAAAAATTATAAAAATCTTGTATAATTAAGACTGATTATGTTGAAAGGATAGATTTATGCTTAAAAGAATTTTTAGTATTCTTCTGTGTGTTGCATTAATGCTTCCTGTTTTTTCAGGGTGTAAGAGCACAGATGAGGCTTACATATATTTTGAATTGTCAGAAAAACCCTCAAAACTTGACCCTCAGACGGCGCAGACTGATGCTGAACTTATGATTGTGAAAAACTCATTTGAAGGCTTGCTCAGGAAAAATAGCAAGGGTGAAATTGTTTGCGGTGCCGCTTCGGATTATTCAAAAAACGGTCTTGTTTACACCTTCACCATTCGAGATGATGCAAAATGGAGCAATGGCGAAAAACTTACTGCTTACGATTTTGAGTTTGGCTTAAAAAGAGCGGTTAATCCAGATACCAAGGCGCCATTTGTTTCGCGCTTGTTTTCCATAAAGGGAGCAAAACAGATAAATGATTCCAAGGCAAATTTAGACGCTTTGGGTGTTGATGCGGTTGACGAAAAAACTTTAAAAATCACATTGAATCGCGAAGATTCACACTTTGAAAACACACTTACAACCTCTGTTGCAATGCCCTGTAATGAAGAGTTTTTCAATAATTCGGCGGGCAAATACGGACTTTTAGCCGAGAATATAATTTCAAACGGCAGTTATAGTCTCACAACTTGGCAAAAAGAGCCTTTTGGAATAAGGCTTTACAAAAACGAAGAATATAACGGTAAATTTAATGCTAAAAATGCAGCTATTTTCTTCACTTGTGATAAGGATGAAACCCCATATCAGCGAATCGAAAAAAATAGTGTCGATATGGCATTTATTGAGTCGGTTGAATATAGCAAGGCGGAAAAAGCAGGACTTAAAGTAAAGTCTTTTGAAAATATTTGTTGGGTTATGACTATGAGTGATAAGTTTTCTTATGATGTAAGAAAATCTTTTTCAATGCTCATTGGTGGTGATGTTTATGCAGATAGTCTTAGTGAAGGCTATAATGTTTCAACCTCTGTTTTCCCATCAATTTTTGGAAACAACAAGTTTTTAAACGGAATTACCGTTTATGATTCCGAAGCGGCTAAAAAGTTATATTTAGAAGAAATTAAAAAGTTTGAAAATGGTAAATTCCCATCGGATATCGTTCTATATTATTATGATGATGGTCATTCAAAGAATGTTGTAACTGACATTGTGGCTCATTGGCAGAGCAATTTATCTACATTTATTAATATTGAATCGGTTAATAACAAAGATTCACTAACTTCTCAACTTGTTGAGCAGAGTTATCCTTTTGCAATTTTCCCAATAAAAGCAGAAAGTAGGGAATTGGCTGAGTATCTCAAAAAGTTTGATGTGGTTTACAATAATCAGTCACTTGAATCGTTACAGGAAGAAATTTTAAAATCTAATAATATTTTACCGATAATGTTCCAAAACACTAACATTGCTTATTCTGATTCACTTCAGAATGTTGTTATGGAGTATGGCGACGGTTATATTGACTTTTCTTTTATTGTAAAAAATGGTGATTAACAGATTTTAATAACAAAATTCAGGCACATAATTCGATTATTAAATCGGTTATGTGCTATTTTTTTGCGCCATTTAACGACCTTTTTTTAACGCTATATGTAGTATAATTCTTATATAGTGAAAAGGGCTGATTTTATGGTGATTTATCTTGATGTATTAATAGTGATTAACTTGATTGTAAATTACTTTATTATTTTGGCATCTGTTAAGTTTTTGCGAAGAAAAATAAAACTGTGTCGTATACTTTTAGGTTCATTGATAGGTTCATTATTTTCGTTGTACATATTTTTACCTGAAATAAATACTTTTTTCGAGTTATTTGTTAAGTTATTGATGTGTCTTATCTTATCTTCCGTAGTTTTTGGTATAAAACCCTTAAATAGATTTTTAAAATCCAGTGGAGTTATTTTTTTAATTACCTGTTCTTATGCAGGGTTAATGATAGCAATTTGGAAAATTTTTAAACCCTACGGGATGTTAATTAATAATTCGGTGGTTTATTTTAATGTTTCACCTCAATATCTTGTTGTTTTCTCTGTTATTTCGTATTTTGTGTTTTTAATTTTGCTTAAAATTTTCGGCAGGAATAACATATATGCTTCAGAATGTGAAATTTGTGTTATTTTCGGAGATAAAAAAGTTGATTTTAAAGCAATTGTTGATACGGGAAATTCGGTTAGTGATGTTTTCGGTAAATCAGAGGTTATAATAGTGGATAAAACAATTATTGATAGTTTATTTCCGGTAACCGCAGATTGCAAAACTCGTTACCGTGCAATACCTTACAGCAGTGTGTCTAATAGTGGTATTCTTGATGGTTATAGATGCGATATAGCCACTGTTAGGGATGGCTATAAACAGGTTATTCTTAAAAATCCGATAATCGCAGCATCACTTACGCCGATTAGAGAAGAGTATTCTGGAATTGTTAATCCAAAGATTTTTGAATAGGTGGTATATATTATGAAATTTTCTGAAATGCTTATTAAACTCTGTGTAAAGTTGAAGATAGTTAAGCCTATTTTTTATATTAACGGTCCCGAAATACTTCCGGAACCGCTAACCCTTAATGAAGAACAGGAATTGCTGAACCTAAATACAGAAAGTTCCAAGGAAAAGCTTATTGTCCATAACCTGAGGCTAGTGGTTTACATAGCAAAAAAGTTTGACACTTCGGGCGTGAATTTAGAAGATTTAATCTCAATTGGTACAATAGGGCTTATAAAAGCAGTCAATACATTTAAAAGTGATAAAAATATAAAACTTGCAACCTATGCCTCGCGTTGTATAGAAAATGAAATTTTAATGCATCTTAGAAAAATATCTTCTCACAAGAATGAAATTTCAATTGATGAGCCGTTAAATATTGATTGGGATGGGAATGAGCTTTTGTTATCAGATGTTCTCGGTAGTGACGGTGATGAAGTGGGTAGGGGTATTGAGATTGAGGATGAGAAGTTCCAATTAAATGCTTTTGTTGAACTTTTACCGGTAAGAGAAAGACAAATTATGGAAATGAGATTTGGGATGAACGGGTATGAAGAATACACACAAAAAGAGGTGGCAGATACCCTTGGTATCTCACAATCTTATATATCGCGTTTAGAAAAAAGAATAATAAAAAAACTTAAAATTCAGATTGAAAAAGCGGTGTGATTATGATATAATGTTTTAAAATTTGTTGATAATTAAGGAAGCTTTAAATTGAGTATTAAGGTTGTTTTGCTATATTTAGCGGTTGTTAATTTGCTTTCTGTGGCTGTTTGTTGTTATGATAAGTCACAGGCCAGAGCTAACAGATATAGAATTAGCGAAAAATCATTATTAGTTTTAAGTGCTATCGGCGGTTCTTTCGCTATGTATTTCACTATGCATATAATAAGGCACAAAACCCGCAAAAAGAAATTTATGATAGGAATTCCTTTAATTATAATATTTCAAATTTCGCTTATAGCGTTAGATTTATACAAATTCTAAAACGGAGGTTAAAAATATGTCAGATTATCAACTTAAAACCGCTGCTGCAGGTGATATTGTAGCAGTAATGAAAACCAATATGGGTGAAATCAAAATTAAGCTTTTCCCGAAGGAAGCTCCCAAAACTGTTGAAAACTTTGTAACACATGCAAAGGACGGTTATTATAACGGCCTTATTTTCCACCGTGTTATTAAGGATTTTATGATTCAGGGTGGCGACCCTACAGGCACAGGTATGGGCGGTGAGTCCATATGGGGCAGAAGCTTCCAAGATGAATTTGATCCTGCGCTTCATAATCTTCGCGGTGCACTTTCAATGGCAAACGCAGGCCCTAACACTAACGGTAGTCAGTTTTTTATAGTTCAGGCTAATGAGGTGCCTGAGCATTTGTTGGGTCAAATGAAGCAAATGCCTGAAGCATTCCCTGAATCAACTGTTGAAGCTTACAAGCAGCTTGGTGGTACTCCTTGGCTTGATTTCCGTCACACCGTTTTCGGTCAAGTATTTGAGGGTATGGATGTTGTTGACAATATCGCAAATGTTAAGGTTGGCGCGCAGGATAAGCCTCTAAACCCTGTTGTTATTGAAACAATTGAAATTACAGAAATTTAATTTTTTAATTTAAAGAATAAACCACTCCAAAAGGTTTAAAATAGCCCTAAGGAGTGGTTTTTTTATGAATAAAAATGAATATTCTGTTCTTGTTAAAAAGTTATCACCGCCGTCACCAAAACTTAAGGATTTTATATGGGCATATTGTGTTGGCGGTTTAATTTGCGTAATAGGTCAGTTATTTACTGAAATGTATTCTTATTTTGGACTCTACGAAAAGCAAATTAAAATGGCAGTACCGGTAACTTTAATTTTTATTGCGGCACTTCTTACGGGACTTAAACTTTTTGATAAAATAGCAAAACACGCAGGGGCAGGAACATTGGTGCCTATAACCGGATTTGCAAATGCAGTAGTTTCGCCTGCAATAGAATTTAAAAGCGAGGGCTGGGTGTTGGGTCTTGGTGCTAATATGTTCAAAATCGCAGGTCCTGTTATTGTTTATGGCACCGTGGCGAGTGTGGTTTATGGATTTATTTATTGGATAACGACAATGTTTTAACGGGCGGATGTGGGCATCCGCCCCTACGATAAATATTTGTAGGGGTCCATGCCCACATCGCCCCGCAAAAAAAGGCTTGACCGATCGGTCAAGCCTTTACTTTATCTTTCCTTTTTGTTTTGGTCTATCACCATAGGCACATCACGTCCATCTGGGAAAT
>JAZTXU010000032.1:0-11621 GCA_045636565.1 Acutalibacteraceae bacterium | reverse complement strand
GTTCCCGAAAAGGTTGAGGGCGAGCAGGGAGATGCCGATTCTGCGGAAGATGCCGCCGCCGAAGATAAACCGCATGAAATTGTCCAAGAGGATATAAATGCCAAGCACGATGCATTGCTCGAAAAATACGAAAACGGTTTTATAACAAGAGAAGAATATCTCGCAGAGATGGATGGATTATACGGCAGAGCGGTGGAGCAATACGGCGAATTTGAAAAGGGCGAGGATGACCCCAAACACTCGAAATCAGGAAGTTTTAAATCTTAAGAAAATAGTGTTTTTTAGAGATAGCGCTTGCTATCTCTTTTTTTGTCTTTGGGGAATAAATTTTAAATTTGTATCAACTTGCATTTTAAATCCGATAAAATAAATTAGAAATTAGATAAATATTGTTTGTTGTGATTTAAGATGTATTATGTTAAAATGTAATTGATGCAAGGCGGTGAAAATATGGATCACGTTACAATAGGAAAAAAATATAACGAAGGTAAAATTGCATTTGTTCAGTGTGTTAAAAACGGTTCGCTCGATGATATTGATATTAAGGGAAGTTGCTTTCTTTTGATAATTTTAACAAAAGGTAAGTTAGAATTTGAGTTAAAAAACGAAAAAATCATCGCCACCGCGCCATCATTTTTGTGCTTCAATGAACTGGAAAATCCGATTCTTTTGTCAAAAAAGAAAGCACAGTATACCTGTATATATTTTCACCCAAAATTTTTGAATATTAATATGACATTTGAGCTTTTGCGTTCAGAAAATTATGATGATATAGCTTCGGTTCACGATATGTTTATGCTAAAACCATTTATAGATAATGCCCATATTATTCCGATTGTTAATACAGTGGTTGAAAAAATCGAGCAATCTGCTCATTATATGCTTGAAGAATTAGAACAGCAAAGAGATTGGTATTGGTCCTGCCGTGGCCGTTCATACTTTATGGAGATTATCATCGCATTAGAGCGAATGTATGGTCTTATAGGTTATGGTCTTTCCCATCAGAAATCGGATAATATACCAATTATTAAAAACCCGAATATCCGTGCTGCAGTGCTCTATATTGAGGGACATTATGGTGAAAAAATTACCCTTTTGGATATATCGGCAAAAGTTGGTATAAATCCCACCACATTAACTGCACTTATGAAAGAAGAAATTGGTTGCACCACGATAGAATATTTAACAAAATATCGCATTACAGTGGCTAAAAAACAACTTGCATTTACCGAGGTTCCTATTAAAGATATTGCAAATATGGTTGGTTTTAAAACCGTTCAACATTTTAATCGAGTTTTTAAACAAATAACAGGAGAAACTCCTGCGGAGTTTCGTAAATTGGCAGTGCACAAACGAAAGGAAGATATAAGATGAAAAGATTAATCTCTGCGATTTTAAGTGTATGTTTATTATTCTGTTTTTGCGGTTGCGAAAAATCAGATACCTATACGAATAATTCTAATGAAGTAGCCACACCTGAAAATGAACCCGCTGTTATTGAAAAAGATTTGCCTAAGGTAAAGTTTTTAGCCGAGAATGCTAACGTGATATTCAGAGACATGGTAAATCTTCCTGGCGGTGGATTTGCAGTTTCGGCGGTTCGGCAAACATCAGAACAAGATTATTCTATAATACAAGTGTACAATAATAAAGCGGAAATAGAAAAAGAATATTCATACAAAAACTCAGGCGGTTTCGATAAAATTACGGTATGTAGTGATGGTGGTTTTGTTGCGGTATCATACTCTCCGCCTTGTGTTACTAAAATAGATAGTAATTTTAAAATGGAATGGAATACCACTTATGAAGATATTGATTTTCCGGGAACTGTACAAGATATAGAAGAAATATCACCTGACCTTATTGCCGTGTTATTTGTATCTGTAAATTCACCGGATTACAGCCGAAGACTTAAAATCGCGTTTTTAGATAAGCAATGTAGAATAGTTAAAACAGTTGACCTCATGGAAAATGTTGACCCACAGGATGCAGAAATCATAGCTGATGGTAAAGGTGGATTTCACCTAATTACTACTTGTAATAAATCATTGGCTGATAAATATCCGTTAATATCAGATAATTATGATAGTTCAAAATTAAACGAAGTGGCTATAATGCATTTTTCAGCGGAAATAGAACTTACAGATGCTAAAATTTTTGGAGGAGAAGGAAACGATTGGATAGAAGAATCGGCTATTGATAATAATGGTAGCATTTATCTTGCTATGGGTACTAATCATAACGGAATGGATGCATTTTGGGAAATGGACATAGATCAGACATTACCATACCGCCGTATGCTTGTTAAGTTAGATAAAAATGGAAAAATTATTTACAAAGCACCACTTTCAAAAAAAGGAATGGCAGTTGACCAGATTTTCGGGATACATATAAAAGATGATAAAGCTTATGTTGTGGGTGCGTCAGATTATTTTGACGGTTATCAAGAAAAATACCCTTGCAAGCAGATATCGGATGATGAAAAAGATGACCGGGTTTTTTGTGTGTATCGTGCTTGTATAGATGGTAATGGCAAAGAACTTGGAAGAAAAATTTTTCGATGTCATATGAATAACACCCCTTGTGATTTCACTCTTTTACCAAACGGTTATTCGGTAATAGCAGGAAGTGTTGTTTCTTTTGATAATCCTTTTAACTTGGATTTTCCGGCAGGTACGGATTTGATGGCATCATTATTTTTATATGAAGACCTATAAAGAAAATATATCGCTTGATATTTCTGCTTTTTTATGTTAAATTATAAATAAAATCCCGGTTTTAGGGTGGTGTTATATATGAATTTTGAAATTTTTAAAAGATATAAAGCACTCACAATTGCTATTACTTTTGTGGTTTTGCTGCTAGCTATTGCGGCGGTGGTTTATACTGTTTTCTTCTTGGGTTCTGGCAGCAATAGCAGGGAAGACGGAAATAATAACACCTCTCAGATTTCAAATGAGAAAACTGTATCTGAAAAAGATGAAAGCGAATCAACACCAAATAATGTTTCTGATTCCGTAAAACCGGAGAATACAAATAGCGATAAAACAGAACAAGTTTACAGTAAACCTGAAGACAAAGATGAAAATATAACTGAAGCCGTTAATTCGAGACCTGAAAAGGTAATTAAAAAGTATGATATTAGCTGTAAATTTGACGAACCTGAATGCATAATAGGCAAATTCAATGATAACCAAAACGGTGAGGTTCTTCCTTATCGAATGTATCTTCCAAAGAATTATGATTCTTCGAAAAAATATCCCGTAGTAATTTTCTTGCATAGTGCTGGCGAAGTAGGAACAGAAAATAACGTTCCTGCTCAACTTGCTAAGAAAATGTATAGATATAACGGCGATTTGGTTTCTCAGGCATTCGTGCTATGTCCGCAATCGCATGAATGGTGGAATATTGGTGGCACTTTGGATAGTGTGATCCATTTGCTTGATGAAATTAAGAGTAAATATTCTTGCGATGGCGACCGAATTTATGTAACGGGCATCTCAATGGGTGGCTGCGGAACATGGGATTTGCTCGCAGAATATGGTGATATTTTTGCGGCAGGTATTCCAATGTGTGGTTGGGGCGATGCAAACACCGCAAATGCGCTAAAAGATATACCTATAAGAGTTTATCACAGTATGGATGACAATGTTGTGTCGGTTTCAAATTCTCAGACTATGTATGATGCGATAAAATCGGTTGGCGGCAATAAAATTGAATTTTATAAATTGGACGGTTTAGGTCATAACTTGACAGATTATGTATTTCATAACCGAGATGCATTTTGTTGGTTGTTTGCTCAAAACAAGTCAAAAAATCCAACCGGTAAATATGAATACATACCTTATTTCAGAGTGGTTGATTCAAAGGGAAATACAGTGATTTCGGATGGCGATATAGACTATCTATACCAAAGCTCGGGTTATGAGGGCGACGAATATGTCACCACCGCAAATATATATCTAACTAATAATGGCAAGAATAAACTGACTAAGGCTTATACATCAGCTTCCTCGAAAGATTTTACGGTCTATTGGTGTGGCCAGAAATTATATACATATAAGGCAACCAAAGCGCCTGTTGATGAGCTGTTTGCTATTGTTGGTATTTTAGATGATGAAAAAGATGCGGATTTTCAAAATACTATTCAGCACAGTTGTGCAGAGCTGAAGAAAATCAATGGTTTTTAATAAGAAATTCAAAATCGTATTATATAATTAAAGAGGGGTATTTCTCGTTTTATGAAAGGAAACCAAACTAATGAAAACCAATGATGTAAGAATAAACTATAATTGTGGCGTCAATTTTCACTTTTGTTTGGAAAACGGTTCAAAAGATTATCTTTTTGTTTTGTTTAAAAGTCCTTGTACTGTATATACACTTGAAGGATATTTTGAAGTGGAACCGGGCAGTTTCGCTTTGTTCGATAGGAATGTAAGGCAAGAATACTTTTGTGGCAAGTATGAATTTGTACACGATTATGTGCGTTTTGAACCCGATGAAGAGTTTGCAGAGTTTTTCCATTACAATTTTCCAATGAACCGTATTTTCAAACAGGAATCTACTACAGAGTTAGAATCTTTATTAAAGTTTATTGCTAAAGAATTTTACTCAACTTCAAAATATCGTAATGAAGCTATGAATCTGTTTGTTAAATTATTACTTATTAAAGTGAAAGAGTATTCGTGCAATTTTGCTATTGAGGAGCATTCTAAAAGATATATGGATTTTCTTGAATTACGCTCCAATATATACAGTAATCCTCAAAACTACATTTCTATTGAGCAGATTGCAAAAACAGTTCATTTAAGCAAGTCTCACTTTCAAATTCTTTATAAGGAATACTTTAAAATTTCTTGTATTAACGATGTTATAATCGCTCGTACGGAAAAAGCAAAGTTATTTATTACCAATACCGATAAATCAATATCGGAAATATCTTTTTTATGCGGTTATTCGAATATTGAGCATTTTATAAGGCAATTCAAGAAAATTGTTGGTATAACTCCTACTTCTTATAGAAAAAAATTAAAAAAATAGCTTCTTCTGTTACGAAGAAGCTATTTATAAATATTTTAATTCGTATAAAAATTTCTTGTAATAAATTCTTGTTGATTATCGAAACTTAGATTAACGAAGTAAGCAGAAAAACCGCACATTCTTACGATTAAATCCCTGTAATCATCGGGATTTTTTTGTGCTTTTTTTAATTCTTCCCGAGATACATAATTTAATTGTAATGCGTGACAATTACCTGAAATAAAGGTATTTATTATCGCAGAAATTATATTTGTATTCATATTTTTATTGACAGGTAAATTTATATCGATAACACTCACACCGCCTGTTTTTCTGAAATTAACAGTATTAACGCTGTGAAAGGTGTTTAATACACTTTCGGGGGTTTTAAGTCTACCTGCAGTTACTCCTTGGCTATAATAACTGCCTGCTTTTCTTCCGTCGGGTGTAGCGCCAACAAAGGCTCCTGCGGCTGAATAGTAATTGTATACAAACTCAGAAAGAATAAATTTATCGTCTCTTTCGTTATCCAAAGTTTTAACATATTCGTTTAACTCGTTTATTAATCGGGCGGCAATTTCATCCACTTCAAGTTCACCGTGACCGTATTTTGGCAAAGCAATCATTTTGTTTTTTAAATCAGGATTACTTTCCCAATCCTCGGCAATCGCATTCACCAAATCTTCATAAGAAACGGTTTTATCCTCAAATATTGCTTTTTTAATAGCATAAAGTGAATCGGTTACTGTGCCTAAGCCTGATAAACAAATGGTAGAAGGATTATATTTTGCACCGCCCGCAGTATAGTCTTTTCCGTTTTCTATACATCCGCTTAAGGTTGAGGAAAAGAAGGGACACGGATGAACCTCACGCCACTTTTTGCCATATTTCAATCGGAAATCCACCGAGCATTTAATAGCTTTTTTTACATTTTCTACAAAGGCGTTATAAAATTCTTCAAAGGTTTTTGGGTTTTCTATTTTTCGGGGAGCTTGCGCCAGCGCATTAGCAGTAATAACAGCTCTTATTTCATCCTTCACTCCCACAAGCGATGATTCCATAAGCTTTGGAGTATTAAAATAAATTAGGGCACCTGCCGAATGCTCCATTCCTTCGACCATAGTTTCCTGACAACCGCCATTAACATAATTTCTGGCGTCCACAAGGGATTTGCCGTTATTTACGAGAGCTTCAATTATTGCATCATCGTTCAGTATACTGTATACATTACGACCCTTTAAAATGCTTGTACTAATTAAACCAATGTATTCTTTAGGCGAATTTTTTGCTATTCTGCAATTAATCTTTGGTATAACATAGTTGAGTTCTTCGTGTGCCTCAATTATGAATCTTGTAACATCATTAAATATCGGTTTTCCGTCTTTGTCGCAGCCGCCCAATTCTATAACAGTACTGGAATCTGCCCATCCGTCAATTTCGGCTTTGAATCTAACATGTGTAGGAGTTAACCACATTTTGATAAGAGTTTTTGCTTCGTCTTGAGAAATGGTACCGTTTTTTATATCATTTTTATAAAGCTCACCTAAAAGCTTGTCAACACGTCCCAACACGGAAATTCCAACACCTTCAATTGAAGCTGTCACTTCACGTAAAAACCAAATCATACAAAGCCCCTCATAGAAGCTTTCGGGCGGATTTTGAGGTACTTTGCGAGCGGTATCCCTTATTTTTCTGAGATTATTTTTCTTTCTTTCACAAGTACAATCTTTAAGCAGTTGTTCTGCCTTATCTGCAAATTTATTTGCTATTTTTATTACTGCTTTGCAGCTTGTTTCTGCGGCAGATAAAAACTCATATTTATCAGTATTTGTTTTGGATATTTTCTTTTCGGCTTCAATGTTGCGGAGTATTCCGCTAATTCCAATTTCAAAAAGCGTACTGTAGCCTATACAGTGATGATCGGTATCAAAAACCTTACCTGTTGAAAAGCATAAAGCATTATCTTCCACATTAATAGATTTAATATCGGGATCTAAATTATGTGCGTTATCTATTTCTTCGGGTAATCCCCAAGTTGAAATAAGTCCCATTTCGGGGAAACCCCAGTTCCATGTAGGTCTTATAGCCATTTCATAGAAAAAGGGAAGCTCGTCAAAAATCACAGGCACAAAATATTCGGCTATTTTACTGTGAAGCTCGCTTTTTAAGGATACCGCTGAGATATTTGGATTTTCGGCTTTATATTTGTCCATTTCGGAATATATTGATTCTTTTATAAAAGTATATTCTTTATTTTTCTCCATATCATCTTTGTAAAAAGTTGAATAAAAAGCGGATAATTGATTTTTAAGTTTATCCAAATAAATCACTCCTAATGGTTAAGGTTTACTTTATTTTAAACTAATAGTGAGAAAATTTCAATGATGTTTAGTATGTGAAAATTGATGTATAATACGATTGAGTTAATGTAAAAGTAAAAAAATGCGTGGTTAAATTTATAAAAAATATGGTATAGAAAAAAGGTGTGCTTTTTATGCACACCTTTTTGAGTATTGTTAAATAACTCCAAACCTCGTTTGAGATTTAGGTTTATTCATCTCGCTTTTTGCGTTAAATAACTAAGTTTATATTGTGTAGGAGACATGCCGACAAACTGTCTGAATCGTCTGGAAAAATAGGTGGCATCATAAAAGCCACAGGCCTCGGAAATATCGGCAACCGAAAGAGCATCTCCGTATATTTCGATCAGTTTTTTTGCGTGGGTTATTCTTGTTTTTGTAATAAAATCTATAGGTGTTTCTTTTGTCTGCCTTTTAAATTCCGCCCTGATGTAATCTTCTGCATAACCGCTTTGCTTTAAGCAATCGGTGATATCAAACTTCGCATCAGAAAAATTTTCGGATATTGCATTTATTATCTCCCCAATTGCATGGTTGAGATTTTTCTCGTGGGTTAGGTTCTCTAAAATGAAATAGGCATATGTAGAGCAAATAGAAGCTATGTATGTATTGCTTTTATGTTGATTTTTGTATATCATAGTCGCCAGATTTCTGCCGTCAAAATCTGCATTATCCTGAATAACAACGATATCACTTAATCTGAAAAGATTATCAAAATCACAACCGATGGAAATATTTACAAAACCATCTTCAGATACCGAGCCGTGAAGAAAATGCGGAGGAACAATTATAATACTACCTTTTGAAAAGGGTAAATTTGTACCACTTGTAGCAAGATATCCGCTACCCGATAAATAATACATAACTTCCCAGTAGTTGTGTTGATGCAAAGGATATTTTTTTGTGTCAGGTGCGGTTTTTGATATTGCAATCTCGTTCATATTATCACCACCTTAACTTTACCATAAATCTATCTTTTGTGCAAGTATTAAAAGATATTGTTATTTTTGTTTTGCCATGCAAATGATATAATCTAAATAAAAATATTTGCTTTAAGGAGAATCTGTATGAAAAGATTTATAGGTTTTGAGCACGGAATGGGAATTGGCGGTTGGCTTACCAACTATAAGCGCTTTAATGTTTTGCCTGAGGATAGACGACTGCAAATAACCATTGGGGATATGGAGCATTTTGCAACTTACATTACCGAGGAAGACATAAAATACATTGCAAGTCTTGGGATGGACCATATTCGTTTGGGTTTTGACCAGATTGTTTTCGAGGAAAAACCGTATGTATATCGAGAGGAAATTTTCGGTCACATAGATAATTTTATTGCTTGGTGCAAGAAATACGATTTGAATATTGTTCTTAATATGCATAAGGCAGTTGGCAACTACTGTGATATAAAGGAAGAGGTCGAGTTGCTTGACGATGAAGAACTTCAAAATCGTTTTATCTCACTTTGGATAGCTTTTGAAAAACGATACGCGAACGATGATTGTCTGGTATTCGAATTATTAAATGAGGTGCGTGATGTTGACCCTGAAAAATGGAATGTGCTCGCTGAAAAGACTATCTTGGCAATCAGAACACTCAATAAAGAAAGAAAAATCATTATTGGCTCTACCTGTTGGAACAGTCCCGATATGCTGAAGTATCTCAAAATATATGATGATGAAAACATTATTTATACATTTCATACTTATAGTCCCTTTGAGTTCACTCACCAAAGAGGTGTACTTCAGTCAACAACGCTCTATTATAACCGCGAGATGCCGTATCCGTGTGATATTGAGCGTTATCGTGATTATCAATTTACTGTCCATAATGATCCTTGCTCTTATGCGGATCATGAGAAGATGGATATCGTTTATATCCGTGATTCGCTTCAAGGCGCGGTAGATTTTGTTAATAGTCATCCGGATAAAATTTTATGGTGCGGTGAATTTGGCACCATCCGCCATGCCAAAATGGAATGGCGTGAAAACTGGATGCGAGATGTGATTACAATTCTGAAAGAAAATGAAATCCCTTATTGTGTTTGGAATTATTTGAGCACCCCGAACGATGGCAATCGTTTCAGCCTTGTTGATGATGACAACCGAAAAATTTTAAGTGATGAAATGGCTAAAATTATTAAGGGCGAAGTTTGATGAATAATATAGCATATTTATTTTTATCCGTAACCCTTTCGGTCGGGCGAAATACAATCTCTAAAAATATAGCTACCAATACAAATAAGAAAGCAGAGTTTTTTCTTTCACAAACAGTTCTTTTTGCCTCTGCCTTTGTTTTGCTTCTGTTTTTTGGCATAGAAAATTTAGCGGAAATTGCACCAATAACTTTAAGTTTCGGAATAATTTACGGAGTTTTGTTGATTCTATCACAATGGATGTTTACCTTTGCCCTAAAAAATGGAAACACATCGGTATGCTCGGTTGTCTATTCTCTCGGGTTTATATTACCGACGGTTTCGGGAGCGCTATTCTGGAACGAAACGCTGACTTTGCTTAATTTTATCGGTATTTTGTTTGCCGTTATTATTGTTCTGCTTGCTGCCAAAAAGGGTGAAACGGGGCAAGGGAAACGGAACGGGTCATTTGTTTTGTATATCATTATAGCGATGATTTCATCAGGTGGGCTTGGTATCATGCAAAAGGTGCAGCAATCATCCAAGGCCGCCGATGAAAAAGTTGTTTTTTTACTCGTTGCATTCTGTTTTGCGTTTTGTTGCTCATTCGTTGCTTTTTTGCTTTGTCGTGAACGAGCCACATTTAACACAACTAAAGTTTTATACCCGGCATTCGCCGGTCTTTGCTTCGGTGGAGCAAATCTCTGCAACACTATTCTTGCCGGAAAAATGAAGAGTATGGTTTTCTTTCCGCTTCAGAATATATCAACAATTCTTTTTACATCATTGTTAGGCGTTTTTGTGTTTAAAGAAAAAATCACTTTAAAAACTGCAATAATTTTGATTTTGGGTGTAATGGTTGTCCTATTGTTTAGCCTGTGAATGATTATGTAATAACTTTACAAAGTTTAAATGATTTGATTATGGAAAAAGAAATTCATCACACTATGCGGATTCGTGAAAGCGACTCGACGAAGACCAACAAAGCACTTTTCGACAAGTTTTGTATTGCAATGCATAGTGAGGTTGAGGATATAAAGTAATAGCGGAGTGAAATTTGCTCCGCTATTCAAAATGTAGAAAAGCTCGGGATTTTTCCCGAGCTTTGTTTTGTATATTACATATTCTCAATGTCTTTAATACTGTCTTCAATCATCTTGATTTTTTCAAGTACCTTTGCAAGGCTGGCTTTCTGCTGTTCTACCAAAGCAGCGGGAGCCTTTGCCAAGAAACCTTGATTGTTAAGCTTCTTTTCGAAGAATTCTTTATCTTCGTTAGCTTTCTTAAGGTCTTTCTTAAGACGCTCAAGCTCTGCGGTAAAGTCAACAAGCTCGCGCATTGGCATATATACCGTTGCATCATCAGTAATTACACGAACTGCGCCTTCAGCATCGAAATTATCACCAATTTCAACCTCAGAAGCAAAGCCTAAACGGCAAATATAAGCGGTGCCTTCGGCAAATGTTGCCTTATGGGCGGTAGCAATCTGTACTTTAGCTTTTCTTGAGGGAGGAACATTCATTTCGGCTCTTCTGTTACGCACTGCCTTAATTACAGCCATAATCTTTTCGAAATCGGCTTCCTTTTCAGCAAATTCAAGCTCTGCTTTAAAGGTGGGCCAATCAGTAATCATAAGAGCCTCGGAATCACCGTGGGGCATTGACTGCCAGATTTCCTCTGTGATGAAAGGCATAAAGGGGTGGAGTAATGCCAAAGTATTTGTAAATACATAAGTGAGAACACTTCTGGCAACATTCTTGGCATTTTCATCTTCACCGTTAAGGCGGGATTTTGTGATTTCAATATACCAATCGCAGAATACATCCCAGATAAAGTCGTAAAGCTTTTGAACGGCAAGACCTAATTCAAACTTTTCGAGGTTATCAGTAACATCTGCAACCAATGAATTATATTTTGAAAGAATCCACTTATCCTCGAGTGCAAGTGCTTCAATATCAAGCGGAATTACCTCATCATTTTCAAGATTCATTAAAATAAATCTTGCGGCATTCCAAATCTTGTTTGCAAAGTTTCGGCTAGCTTCCACACGCTCGGGGATGTAACGCATATCGTTACCCGGGCTGTTACCGGTAGCAAGTGAGAATCTA
>JAZTXU010000031.1:0-4563 GCA_045636565.1 Acutalibacteraceae bacterium | reverse complement strand
AAGAAAATCGAGCACCTGCAATTTAAAACCGTGGCGTTCAGTCCAACGGGTGTACATACGCACAAGCATTGAAACCCAGTCCATAGCCTCTGTACCACCGGTACCTGCATGGAAAGTAAGCAGAGCGTTATTCTTATCATATTCGCCTGTAAGTAAAGTTTGAAGTCGCTGAGCGGCAAGTCCTTTTTCAACCTCATCAATTGAAGTTTCTATTTCGGGGATAAGGCTTAAATCCTCTTCCTCGTCACCCATCTCTATAAGCACAAGCAAATCATCATATAATGCACAGATACGGTCGTAAGTTTCAACCGTGTTTTTAAGTTTACCCGTTCTTTGTAAAATCTTTTGAGAATTTTCCATATCGTCCCAAAAACCGGGTGCCGCCGCTTTATTCTCAAGCTCTTCTATTTCGTTTTTTAGTCTTTCATAACCCAAAGCATCCTTCAAATCGTGAAGTTCTTCTTCGTTTGCCTCTAATCTTAACTTTAACTGTTCAAATTCAAGCATAAATCTACCTCAATTTTATTTTTTTAGTGTGAAAGCGCACCAATTATCACGATACTTTTCTTCTGCGACTGTAAATCCGTTTTCAGTTACCGCATTCAGCACATCATCTTTTCTGATATCAATAATACCCGAGATAATAAGCACCGCATCATCTTCCATAAACTGTGCAACATCGGGTAAAAGCTTAATAATTACATCTGCCACGATATTAGCACAAACAATGTTATATTTGCCGGTAACCTTATCCGCAAGGTCACCAACAATAAACTCTGTTTTATCGGTAATATTATTTATTTCGGCATTTTCTTTAGCGGTTTTAACCGACTGTGCATCAATATCGACACCGAGTGCGTTTTCTGCTCCCAAAAGCACCGAAGCAATAGCCAAAATGCCGCTACCCGTTCCAATATCAAGCACATTTTCTCCTCCGCGAATGCAGTTGTCCAAAACCTCAAGGCAAAGCGAGGTTGTAGCATGAGTACCTGTACCGAATGCAGCTCCCGGGTCAATACTTAAAACTGTTCTTGAATCTTTATTTTCATATTCTTCCCAACTCGGCACTACCGCTAATTTTTCTCCGATTTCAATTGTGTGAAAATATTTTTTCCAATTTTCGTTCCAATCACTGTCATCAACACCGATAGAGCCAACCTCGAAAGGCACGCCTTCAGAGGATAAGCGTTCCTTTAAAAACTCAAGCGCTTCAGCGGCATTATCACATTCAGAAATATAAATGTGAATTACTGCATTTTTTCTATCACGAGCGATAAGTTCTTCATCAATAAGATCTATGTGGGCTATCTCCCACGCATTTTCCTCTAAATCAGAATAATCCTCAATGTAAATACCATAAGGCACCGTCATATTAGCAATAGCGGCGGCAGTATCGCAAAACTCCTGAGGCACGTTAATTGTAATTTCAGTCCAATTCATAATTACACCTCTTCATTTTGAATTTGAATATCATGTTTTTTCACAGATTTCATAGCCTTTATTAATAAATGTACAAACAAATAAATTCCAATTCCCAATATAATATATTTCGCTGTAATTATAGAAACACCATATCTTGAGAATGAATACGTAGTTGCATATATATAAATATTTCCTAAATACAAACATAATGCAAAGAAAATAGGTGCCCTGCATTTCTTCAAAATTAAACTTGCTGCCGCAACAAAAAGGCAGAGTATAATTTCAATATACGGTAAATTGATCAACCGATCGGCTTTAATATTAAAAACCGTATCCCAATAGAATATACTGTTAATCATATCCTTTGGTTTCAGCACCAAATAAGAATACAAATAACTCTTAATATCGTTTTCGCGCCAAACCTTCTGTCTGTAACTGGCTTTAACGCTATCGGTTTGCAAAGAAATATACTTTTTGTATCTTTCTTCAGGTTCACCGTTTTCATTATAATACTTTGAATATTTTTCTTTTACTTTTTCCTCAACGTTTGTTTCATAATCAAGTTCTTCATCACTTGGATAATTTATTCCCTGATATGTTCCGCGTAAAGCAGGATTACCGGCACCGTAAGTCAGCGGAATAAAAGTTTTAAACTGAACATAATTTCTAACACTCCACGGAACAACAAAACATAAAACAATTAAAGCTAAAATAATACATTGCTTGATTAAAAGCTTTTTATCATACTTTACAAAAAGCAAATAAATCAAAGCAAAAATCGGGTAAGGTGCTATATTAGCCTTTAACATAAGCGCTATCATATAAAAAATAGCACAACCCCAGAAATTTTTATAATTATTTTCTTTACCCATCTTAAAGGTAAAGTAAATCATGGCAGTAAAGCAGAGTATAAAGGGAGTTTCTGTTAAAATCAGATTATCGTTCCATACAAGATCGGGTCTGAACAAAGGAAGAGTTGCCAATAATCCACACCATTTAGGAGCAAACAAATTAACCGTTTTATAAATAAACCAAGCGGTTAAAGATCCCATTACAATCCATACCAACTTCAAAGCAAGCCACAGTAACTTACCCTCGCCAAGAACGGACGAAAAAGCACCAATAAATACCGTCATTCCCGGCATAATCTGAGCGGTAATATGATCGAGTATGGTTATGCTACCTTCGTTTGCAAAAATAATACCACTCTTAATATAGGAAACATCATCGCTATTCAAAGAATAATATATTCCCAATTCGTACAAAGCGGCAAAACGTTCTAAAATAAGAAGCATAATAACGATTAAAATATGCTTATTTTCTTTGATAAAATTTATAATTTTTTCATTCTTTATTTTTATCATTTTTTTGCTCCTCCAAAAAAACATTTATGCCAAAATCCTGAACCACTGATTTTATATCGTTATCGTGTTTGGATAGTTTAATTGTTATATTAACAAGCAAAAACAAAATAGCAACAACACCTAATAAATAAACCAAATTAGAAGATGCTTCTATTTTAAGTAATCTTGCCATAAAATACATAATTTGAGGGAATACGGCAACAACTATAATACCGGTTGCTATAAATAACCAAATCAAAGAAAACTGTGTCTGCAATTTTCCGCTGTTGACTTTTTTGATAACAAATAATATAAAAACCAAAGAAATAACTATAAGCGTTATTCTTAATACCAACGGCATATTATATTCCCCCTTTTTTAAAGCTCGCTATTATTATAGCAATAGTAACCTTTATCATATAATAGATAGATTTCCAAGCTCTTATTGAAGAAACCCCATCTTCACGCTCAAACATATTAACAGAAATTTCTTTAATGGAAAATCCTTTTTTCTTAATTTGAACTAAAGATTCCGGTTCAGGATAATCCGAAGGATAACTTTCGGCCAACATTTTAATAACTTCCTTTGAGGCTGCTCTGTAACCGGAGGTACAATCAAGAATTTTTACACCGGCAAACATCTTTAATGTGAGCGACAGTATCTTTATACCAAATCTACGCATCGCGGTCGATTTGAAATTTTCTCTATTTTCAACGAATCTGGAGCCAACAGTAAAATCAGCCTGCCCCGAAATTATAGGTTCAATCAAATCTGCCAAAGAGTTTACATCATGCTGACCGTCACCGTCATACTGTACCGCAATATCATAATCCTTAATACTTGCAAATTTGTACCCTGTCTGAACTGCTCCACCTATACCTAAATTTCTTATAAGATTAATACATTTTATGTTATTCTCTTTGCATACATTATAAGTGTTGTCCCTTGAACCATCATTAATAACTATATAATCTAACTCGAAATCGCATTTTTTACTGTATTCCCTAACACCTGCTACTGTTTTTACTATATTTTTCTCCTCGTTATAAGCAGGTATAATCAACAGAACCTTCAAAAAATCACCTGTTTCCATTAAAAATCAAAAACTTACTTACTGCCCAATTCAATAAGACAACAATAAAAGAAAGAGCAACCTTAGCAATAAGTGCATAATTCACACCTAAAATACTGTATTTCTCAAAATGCAAAATATCAACACACAACCATAAGCCTGCTTGTTCAAAAAAATAAGATAAAAGCCTTGCAGACAGAAAATAAAGTATTTCTTTATATAAAACCTTAAATTTCCAGCTTTTGCTATGAAAAACAAAAATTTTATTTGTTATATAAGCAAAGGTTACTGCAAAAACAAAGGAAATCGTATTTATAATTAAAATATGGTTATAACCCAAAAAATGCAAAAATATAATAAAACTCAAATAATTTACGGCAGTGGTCATAACTCCAAAAAACAAATACGAGCCTGTTTCACTTTTTATAAACTTTAAGATTTTCTCTTTCAAATCTTCAACTCCAAAATCGAAAATATATCAAATTATTATAGCATATTTTATCATTTATGTCAAACTCTACTGCGATAAAAATTATTAAAATTCAAAATAATAGACAAGCTCTCTGTTGGTTATAAAAAAGAGGTTGTCTATTAATTTATCAATTATCTTTGTCATTCAAAATTGTCTCAATTATAAATACAGGTCTATCTTTAACCTCAAGGTACATTTTACCGATATACTCTCCTATTATTCCGAGCGAAAGCATAATAAGACCACCAATTGC
>JAZTXU010000030.1:0-4885 GCA_045636565.1 Acutalibacteraceae bacterium | reverse complement strand
GCTTCTGTTGATGGTATGCGCGAAAGAACTGTGACAGTAAACGGTTTTTCAAAAGCATTTTCTATGACAGGTTGGCGTTTGGGCTTTGCATGCGCTCCAAAGGAGATTTTAAGCCAGATTCTTAAAATTCATCAATATGCTATAATGTGCGCGCCAACAACCTCTCAGCATGCGGCTATTGAAGCACTTAAAAACTGTGACGATGATGTTCAGGTTATGCTTAAAGAGTATAATATGAGAAGAAGACTTATGGTTGCGGGATTTAACAAAATAGGTCTTACCTGCCGTGAGCCTAAAGGTGCTTTTTACGCTTTCCCATCAATCAAAAGCACAGGTATGACAAGCGAAGAATTCTGCGAAAAGCTTCTATATGCTAAAAAAGTAGCTGTGGTTCCCGGCACTGCTTTTGGTGACAGCGGTGAAGGATTTATAAGAGTTTCTTATTGTTATTCAACAGAGCACATTAAGGAAGCCTTAAAACGAATTGAAGAATTTTTAAATGAACTCAAATAAAAAAAGAACCTGAAGATGAAAAATCTTCAGGTTCTTACTTTTGCTACGCAAATTAAATTTTTCTGCCAAACAAACTATTAATTTTCGAAACAATAACTCGGTAAATACTTAATAAAGCAAATTACATTCAGTTTTTAATTAAAACATTGCGAAGCTTAGCGTTCTTTTCAAGCACGGGTTTGAAATTCTCATAAGACATAAACAGATGCTTATCTTCAGCCAATGCTTCTTTGATTTTAGCAGACACCTCATCATCTTTGTAAGAAGCCGCACAGAGAAGGGCTACAACGATATTTGAAGTATCTCTATCTCCCTTGACATATCCGTCACGCAAAACATCTACAAACTTTTTAACCTGCTTTGTTGATGCTGTAAGAAATACCTTTTTGTAATTTTTAACGAGGTGTTCACCATAGAAATTAAGATACAAAAAATTACCGTATGTTGCGATGTGGTTCTTATACTCTTCCTTTAAAGGCGGGAAAATGTCAAGCATCTTCTTTGTGAAGCCTGCAATAGTTATATTACCTGATTTGGTAGCTGAAGGTAACTCGATTTCATTACCGTTAGCGGTTCGTCTATACTTAATTCCTAAAGCTTTTCTTAAAGTAGCGGTAAAGTCAATACCAACAGAAGCCGCATCTTTCGCGTTCTGTGTATCATCAAATAACCATGCGCTAATCTCGCTATAATCACCTATTTCAGAATCTTCAATATCTGCAATACTCAGTAAATACATCTGGCGAGGTTCGCTGTACTCTATTTTAACCGCTTTGGTTTCGCTTTTAAAGCCTTCCTCAAATTCACAGAAACCGTTTTCATCAAAAAAAGGTTTAATTTCTGCGATTACATTTTCATAATACCTATTATCCAATTAAATTCACATCCAAAATCACATTTTTCTCTATTATAGCACATCTTTTTTGATTTGTCACCTAAAATTTTGTTGCAGTATAAAATTTATTATAGTATAATAAAAAAAATACCATTTTGGAGTTAAAAATGAATCTTTCTGATATTAAAACTATTGAATCCTTGCTAAAAAAGGCAGGTTTCACCTTTAAGAAAAGTTTAGGTCAAAACTTTCTCATAGACGATACTGTTTGCCCTGCTATGGCTAACGCTTCTTGCGATGATAAGACAGGTGTCCTTGAAATAGGTCCTGGAATAGGTGTGCTTACTGCCGAGCTATCAAAGGTGGCAAAGAAGGTTGTTGCTATTGAGCTTGACGAAAGGCTCAAAAAGATATTACCCATCACTCTTTCAGATTGCAACAATGTTGAAATAATTTACGGCGACTGTATGAAGTTAGACCTTTTTGAAATTATCAAAGAACATTTCAGTGATTGTGAAAGGGTTGTTGTTTGTGCTAATCTTCCCTATTATATTACATCACCGATTGTTATGATGCTTCTTGAAAGCCGTCTTCCGATTGACAGTATAACGGTTATGGTTCAAAAGGAAGCTGCCGAAAGACTTTGTGCGGATGTTGGCTCACGTGATGCAGGCGCGGTTACGGTGGCGGTTAGTTATTATGCCGAAAAAGAAATTCTATTTGAGGTTGACAGAACAAGTTTTATGCCGGCTCCTAATGTTGATTCTGCGGTAATTAAGCTTAATGTGCTGAAAGAACCACCCATTAAGGTTAAATCAGAAGAGAAATTCTTCCGTTTAGCTAAAGCTTGTTTTGCACAGCGCAGAAAAACCCTTGTGAACACAGTTTCCAACACAATGGGTATTTCAAAAGAAACTTTAAGAAATGCGCTTTTAGAAATTGAACTTTCCGAAACTGTGCGCGGAGAACAATTAACACTTGAGCAGTTGGCATTGCTTTCGGATAAAATTTAAATAAGTGGAGGAAATACAATGAATCGTATATCAAACTCATTTTTTACAGGTATTAATTATTGGGGCTCAAAAGAAGCCATAAATATGTGGCAGAATTTTGATGAGGAATCTATTGAGAAAGATTTTGAACTTCTTTCTTCGGTTGGAATTACCCATCTTCGTGTATTCCCATTGTGGCCCGTATTTCAGCCGCTTTGTGCTTTATATGGTCAGGAAAGTTTATATGAATATTCCTTTGGTGAAGATCCGCTACCCGATACTCCTGCCGGAAAAGCAGGCGTTAGCGAGGAGGCTTGCCAAAAATTTGAAACCTTCTGCAAATTGGCGGATAAATATTCGATTAAAATTATCGTGGCACTAATTACAGGTCATATGTCATTCCGTACATATAATCCCCCTGCTTTTGACGGTAAACCCCTTTTAAGTGACCCAACCGTTATTAAATGGCAAAGAAAATTTGTTAAATACTTTGTTACAAGATTTAAGAATGAAAACTGTATTGTGGCGTGGGATCTCGGAAACGAGCCTAATAATTTACCCGGTATGAAAGGCTTGCCATTTGATGCTTTCCATCTCTGGTGCAGTGTAATTGCCGATACTATTAAAATGTGTGACCCGGTTCATCCTGTAGTTTCCGGTATTGATGTATGGGAAATTGAAAAAGGTTATTCTAATCTTAAATCTCTTGGCGATGTGTGTGATATTAACACTACTCACCCATATAATATTTTTTCAACAAATGCAGATCCCCTCCCCACAATGAAGCCCACACTGGATTTACCTTTCAAATGTAAGCTTGGTACTGATATTTCTGAAATACCCACATTTGTGCAAGAATTTAGTTCATTGGGTTATATGAATTCTTCAAAAAAGGTTGAGGCAGATTTCTATCGTGCTTCTCTCTTTGCTTGTCTTGCTCATAACTGTCATGGTACAATGTGGTGGTGTGCGTTTGACCAAGGTCATCATAATTACGCACCTTATCGTTGGAATACTATCGGCAGTGATTACGGATTCTTTGATAAGAATCTCTCATATAAACCGATAGCTCTGGAAAACAAGAAATTTATCGAATTAGTTGAAAAGCTGCCAAACGGCAATTTACCTGAGCATTCAGTTAACGCTACTGTTTTGGTTCCTCGTGATGATGGCGGTGCAGATATTGATTTATTGAGAACATCCTACATATTGGCAAAACAAGCTAATTTCGATGTTAATTTCAGTTATATTTTAGATGCCATACCCGATTCACCTTTATACATAATTCCAAGCATTAAAACAAGCAAATCAATGCCTAAAAACAGATTAGACGAGTTGCTTAATAAGGTGGAAAACGGTGCGGTGTTATATATGTGCGCTGATACCGGTTTAATCCGTCAGGTACCTCAAATTACAGGTGTTGAAATTGCTTACAGAGAAAAAATTTCCGCTCCAAAAACAGTAAATATAAATGGTAATGCTTTGCCAATCAACACTACATATTTCTATAAAATCGAAAATGCTGATGCCGAAGTTGTTGCAACCGATGAAAACGGCGAAGGCGTGTTATTCAAACATAAGTTAGGAAAAGGCTATGTATATTTCCTTACTTTACCATTGGAATCTTACTTATCCGAAAAGAGCGGCGCATTCTTTAAGGATGACCAGCCATCTTATGATTTAATTTACAGAGAATTAGCAAAAACTGCCGGCATCACTCGTGTTTGCGATTCAAGCAATCCGTATATCAGACTTACAGAGCATATTATTGATGATAATTCACTTTACATCTGTGCCATTAACTATAATAATAAAACCGAAACCTCTACCCTCTCTATCCCTGAAAATTATAATATAACGGTTATATGGGGTGAAGATTTCATAGAAAATACTATTACTCTAAAAAATAATGACGGAATAATTTTGAAATTAGATAAGAAGATTTAAAGGAGCAATAAATATGAGTTACTTTGATACCTTTGGCGTCATGATTGACTGCTCGCGTAATGCGGTTATGTCAATAAAATCGCTTAAAAAATTTATGAGCATTCTCAAAAAGATGGGTTATAATCAGGTTCAGCTTTATATGGAAGACACTTATGAGGTTGAAAACGAACCGCTTTTCGGTCATTTCAGAGGAAGATATTCCGCAGATGAACTTCGCGAACTTGATGACTATGCATACAGTTTAGGAATCGAATTAGTTCCTTGTATTCAAACCTTGGCTCATTTGAATGCTGCAATCAATCAATGGTCATACTTCCGAAATATGCGTGATATAGATGATATATTACTCGTTGGTGCAGATAGAACTTATGAACTTGTTGAAAGTATGATTTCAAGCCTTCGTAAATGCTTTAGAACTGATAAAATCCATATCGGTATGGATGAGGCGGACAATTTGGGCAGAGGAAAATATCTTGATAAAAATGGGCTTCGCAAAAGATATGATATATTGCTTGAACATTTGAAAAAGGTTTGTGAAATCACCGCTAAATATAATTTCAAGCCTATGATGTGGAGTGATATGTTCTTCCGCGAAAGC
>JAZTXU010000029.1:0-6551 GCA_045636565.1 Acutalibacteraceae bacterium | reverse complement strand
TAAAATTGCCGTCATATAGCTCTTTTACCGCTTTTTGGACCTCTTCGGCTGATAAATCCACCGGAATGTATTGCCCGTTCTTTAAAACATAATGGACCGAGCCGATTACATAGTCATACTTATATTCGGGTGTGGGTGAAAAATATTCAAGCTCTACTCCGCAAAAGATTTTGATTTCATCCTTGTATTTTTCTTTTAAGCGGTTTACTTCTTTTATATATTCTTCTTCGCTTTCCCTTGTCATTGAAAAATCGTTTTCGATTTCTAAAACGCTGTGTCCCGAAAATCCTAATGAAGTAAAGCCTTTATCTATCGCGGCTTTCACCATTTCTTCGGGAGTGTCTTTACCGTCACAAAAAACAGAGTGGGTGTGAAAATTGGTTTTAATCATTACTTTGTCATCTTTTCCTGCTTCACCTTATGGTCTATAACATGGCGTGAAGCTAATTCTTTCTTTATATCATCTACCGAGATGCCCATTTCAACCATCATTACCATAACATGATAAGCAAGGTCGGCTACTTCGTAAATGGTTTCTGCTGTGTCTTGAGCCTTAGATGCTATTATTACCTCGGTGCATTCTTCACCGATTTTTTTGAGCATTTTATCAATACCCTTTTGGAAAAGATAGGTGGTGTAAGAGCCTTCGGGCATATCCTTTTTTCTGCCTTCGAGCAAAGCATACAAACCATCCATTGAGAAAGCAGAGTTGTTTTCGCTTTCAAATACAGTATTGTTAAAGCAAGAATCAGTACCCAAATGGCAAGCAGGACCATCTTTCTTAACCACAACGGTTAAAGCATCCATATCGCAATCAGCGGTAATAGACACGATATGCTGATAGTTACCGCTGGTTTCGCCTTTAAGCCACAATTCATCTCTTGAGCGACTGTAAAAACAGGTAAGCTCTTTTTCAATAGAAATCTTAAGGCTCTCTTTGTTCATATAAGCTAAAGTGAGCACCTTTTTAGTGTCAGCATCCACAACTATTGCAGGGATTAAACCCTTTTCATCAAATTTTAATTCATCAATATTTATCATTTCGTTCACCTTATAATCTAACAGTAATATTGTTTTTGTTAAGCAGTTGCTTTAAGTCTGAAATTTTAACCTCACCAAAGTGGAAAATTGAAGCGGCAAGACCTGCATCAATATCAGGAATTTCGTTGAAAAGTGTTACAAAATCTTGGGCGCAGCCGGCACCGCCTGATGCTATTACAGGAACATTCACAACATCGCAAACAGCTTTTAGCATTTCAATGTCGAAACCCTTTTTAACACCGTCGGTATCAATTGAGTTTACAACAACCTCGCCTGCACCGTTATCAACACAACGCTTTATCCAGCTTATAGCCTCCATTCCGGTGTCCTCTCTGCCGCCTTTAGCAAACACGCGGAATTCACCGTCAACACGCTTTACATCGGCAGAAATAACAACACATTGGTCGCCATATCTCTTTGCAGCTTCGGTTATAAGGCTTGGGTTTTTAATAGCACCCGAGTTAACGCTTACCTTATCCGCACCGCATTTAAGCACGCGGTCAAAATCATCAAGTGTGTTAATTCCACCGCCAACAGTCAGCGGAATAAATATGTTTTGTGCTACCTCGCGCAGTATATCTGCAAAAAGTTTGCGCCCATCACTTGAAGCGGTGATATCATAGAATACAAGCTCATCTGCACCGCAATCACTGTAATATTTTCCAAGCTCCACAGGGGAGGAAACATCATTAAGGTCTTTAAAATTTACTCCCTTTACAACCCTGCCGTCTTTAACATCAAGGCAGGGGATTATTCTTTTTGTTATCATTCGGCTTCCTCCAACGCTTCTTTTAAATCAATAGCACCAATGTAATATGCCTTGCCGATAATTGCACCGTAAAGGTCTAATTTACGAAGTGCTACTATATCATCCAAGCTTGAAACTCCGCCCGATGCGGTGATATCAATGCTGAATTTTTCACTAAGCTCGCGGTATAATTCACGGTTAGTGCCTTGCATTGCGCCATCCTTTGAAATATCGGTGCAAATTAAGGTTTTAACACCTAAAGCTTGCATTTTTTCGCAGAATGTAAAACAGTCATATTCGCTGTTTTCGGTCCAACCCTTAATAGATACAAAGCCATCCTTAATATCAACACCAACGGCGATTCTCTCACCATATTCGTTTAACGCTTCCTTTAAAAAGGCTTCATCCTTAACTGCCGCTGTGCCTAAAATCACGCGGTCAACACCATTTTCAAGGTAAGCACTAACCGTTTCCATTGACCTGATACCGCCACCAATTTCGGTGAAAAGGTTGGTTTCGTTTGCTATTTGCTTTACTATGTTTAAATTAGGGGTAGTGCCGTCTTTGGCACCCTCTAAATCAACAATATGTATAAATTTAGCACCTTGTTTGCAAAAGTCACGCGCTATTTCAATTGGGTTTTCGCTGTAAACGGTCATTTGGTTGTAGTCACCCTTAAAAAGGCGCACCGCCTTACCGTCGAATAAATCTATTGCAGGAAAAAGTTTCATCTATGTTACTCCGTTTCGCAGAATGCTTTTAAAATATTAAGTCCCACATTACCGCTTTTTTCAGGGTGGAATTGGCAACCGTAAACATTGCCGTTTTGCACCGCCGCGGTAATGTCTTTTCCGTATTCTGCCGAGGCTATAAGCGAATCCGCACAGTTTTCGGCATAAAAGGAATGAACAAAATAAACACAGTCACCCTCGTTTATGTATTTGAATATAGGGCTTTGCTTGTTAAATTTAAGCGCATTCCAACCAATGTGTGGGATTTTGAGGTTTTCAGGAATACGGTTTTGCATACCAACAACCGAGCCTTTAATAAGACCGAGTCCCTCGTGTTCACCGTATTCATAGCTTTTATCAAACAAAAGCTGCATTCCAAGGCAAATCCCTAAAAGCGGTTTGCCGTTCTTAACTTCTTCTTTTATAACAGAGTCAAGTCCGCTATCGCGAAGCTTTTTGGCGGCATCACCAAATGCGCCAACACCGGGCAAAATCAGTTTATCAGCCTTTTTAATAACCTCGGGGTCACCCGTGATAACTGTGTCGGCTCCTATTGCTTTAAATGAAGAAGAAAGCGAAAACAGATTTCCTACACCGTAATCAATTATAGCAATCATTAGAGCACTCCCTTTGTTGAGGGAATTTCATCTGCAAAATCCTTTTCAATAGCAACTGCGGTTTTAAGACTGCGTGCTACCGATTTGAAAGCACCCTCTATAATGTGGTGTGAATTACTTCCATTAAGCTTTTTTAAGTGTAAAGTAAGCTTTGCGTTGCGAACAAAACCCAAGAAAAACTCCTCAACAAGCTCGGTATCAAAATCGCCAACCTTACTTGTGGGGATTTCGAGAGAATACTCAAGGTGAGGTCTGCCTGAGATATCAACCGCAGACATTATAAGTGATTCATCCATGGGAAGAAGCATACTGCCGTAACGGGTGATACCCTTCATATCGCCAAGAGCTTCATTTAAAGCCTTACCTAAAACAATGCCGATATCTTCGGCGGTGTGGTGGTAGTCAACATAAGTGTCACCCTTGCAGGTGAGGTCAATATCAAATCTTGCATGGCGAGCAAAGAGGGTTAACATGTGGTCTAAAAAGCCACAACCTGAATTTATGTTGCTTTCGCCCTTGCCGTCAATATTAATTTTAAGCGAAATATCGGTTTCGTTTGTTTTACGATTAATTTCTGCTATTCTCATAACTTTTCTCCTAAAATTTCTTTTACCTTTTCTATAAAGATTTCCATTTCCTCGCGACTTCCTATTGTGATTCGGTTGTAATCCTTTATTCTTTCCTTTTCAAAATGGCGAACTAAAACACCTTTTTCTTTAAGACTTAAATAAAGCTCTTTACCGCCGATTTTATCACTCTTTGCGAATATGAAATTAGCCTTTGAATCTAATACGCTAAAGCCTAATTCCAACAACTCATCTGTCACAAATTCGCGAGTTTGAATAATTTTTTTGCAGTTTTGCATATAGTAATCATTATCCATAACACAAGCTAAACCTGCAACCTGTGTTAAGCGGTTTATATTGTAAGGATTGGTGGAATATTTAATCTTTTCAAGGTCATTAATTAATTCCTTGTTTCCTATTGCGAAGCCGAGCCTTGCACCTGCCATACTGCGTGATTTTGAAAAAGTTCCAACACATAAAAGGTTATCATACTTTTCGGTGAGTTTGTAACAACTCTCGCCGCCAAAATCAACATACGCTTCATCTATCAGCACCACGCTTTGAGGGTTAGATGCAACAATTTCTTCAATTTTGTCAAGCCCTAAAGCTATTCCCGTTGGTGCATTTGGATTAGCTATCACAACTAATTTATTATGCGACTTGAAAGCTTCTGTGTCAATAGTAAAATCTTCATTTAAAGGGATTAAGGTTGACTTTATTCCGTGAAGTTCAGCAAATACCTTGTAAAAGCCATAGGTTATGTCATTGTAAACCGCACCGTTTTGACCAAAGCCTAAAAAAGCAAAGTTTAAAATATCATCCGAGCCGTTTGAAAGAAAAACATTTTCACTCTCAACTCCGTAAAGTTCAGCAAAAGCAGTTTTAAGCTTTTTACATTCAGGGTCACAGTAAAGTCGTAAATCCTCAACCTCTCTGTCGGTTATAGCATCCACCACTGCACGCGACGCGGGGTAGGGGGATTCGTTTGTGTTAAGTTTAATGTATTTCTTGTCTTGCGGTTGCTCACCCGGGGTGTAAGCCTCAAGACTACTTAACTTTTCGTTAAAATATTTGCTCATAAAATCACTTTTCCATTCTGATTGTGGCACTTCTTGCGTGTGCGGATAATCCTTCCTTTTCGGCAAAGAAAGCAACATCCTCTGCTACCTTCAAGAGGGCTTCCTTGGTGTAATAAGTATACTGTGATTTCTTAACAAAATCATCTACCGATAAAGGACTTGAAAATCTTGCGGTACCTGATGTTGGTAGTGTGTGGTTGGGGCCTGCAAAATAGTCACCCAACGCTTCAGGACAATATCTTCCCATGAAAATACTGCCTGCATTCTTGATTTTATCAAGATAATCAAAGGGGTTATCAACACAGATCTCAAGATGCTCGGGCGCAATTTCGTTAGCAACATCAATTACATCTAAAATGTTATCGGCAACAATAATTTTGCCGTTGTTATCAATAGAAACGCGTGCGATTTCTTCGCGGGGAAGTTCTTTTAACTGCTTTTCTATTTCTTCGCTTACTGCATTTGCTAAATCAATGCTTTCTGTTACCAAAACCGCGCTTGCCATTTTATCGTGCTCGGCTTGTGATAAAAGGTCTGCCGCAACAAATGCGGGGTTGGATTTACCATCTGCAATAACCAAAATCTCGCTCGGTCCTGCAATCATATCAATAGAAACTCTGCCGAATACCTGACGTTTAGCCTCTGCCACAAATGCATTACCGGGTCCTACGATTTTATCAACCTTAGGTACAGTTTCGGTACCGTAAGCTAAAGCAGCAACGGCTTGTGCGCCGCCAATTTTGAAAATTCTGTCAACCCCTGCGATTTTAGCCGCTGCCAAAATTACGGGATTAACTTTACCGTCAGCAGATGGGGGAGTAGTAATGCAGATTTCATTACAGCCTGCAATTTTAGCGGGGATACTATCCATAAGAACAGTTGAGGGATAAGCCGCAGTGCCGCCCGGAACATAAAGACCTACCTTTTCAATAGGTGTTACCTTTTGACCTGTAACAATACCGTCCTGCTCGTTTATAATAAAACTGTTGCGAACCTGTTTTTTGTGGAATTCGCGAATGTTTTCTGCCGCTTCCTTTAAAATTTCAATGAATTTAGGCTCAACTGTGTTAAAAGCTTCTTCAATTTCTTCCTCGGTCACTTCAAGTGAAGAAAGTTCTGCTTTATCAAACTTTTTGCAATATTCAAAAAGCGCTTTATCTCCGTTTGCTTTTACATTTTCGATTATATCGGTAACGATATCAGCCACATCAAAAGAGCTTTCGCCTCTTGCGAATATTTCATCGGCTGAAACCTCGCCGTATTTCATAATTTTAATCATCTTTTTTCACCTGCTGTGTAAGTTTAGTTTTAATGTTTTCAATTTTCTCTGTTTTAAAGCTAAAGCTTGATTTGTTTGCTATCAGTCTCGCGCTTATGGGAACTATTGTTTCAAAGGGGGCAAGATTGTTTTCAAGCAAGGTTTTGCCCGTTTCAACAATATCCACAATAACATCCGAAAGGTCTAAAATCGGAGCAATTTCGATAGAACCGTTAAGATGAATTATATCAATATCGCGGCATTTTTCGGAATAGTATTTTCTTGCTATGTTTGAGAATTTTGTAGCAACGCGAAGGGTTTTTGATGTATCGTCACAGAAATCATTTTTAGCTGCTACCGCCATTCGGCATTTGCCTATGTTAAGGTCTAAAAGTTCGTAAACATCGGGGGAGTATTCAAGAAGAATATCCTTGCCTGCAACACCAATATCTGCCGCACCGCGCTCAACATAAATTGCAACATCAGAGGGCTTAACCCAGAAAAATCTGAG
>JAZTXU010000028.1:0-10243 GCA_045636565.1 Acutalibacteraceae bacterium | reverse complement strand
TTATGAAAATGGTTGGATTGCGCCAAATCAGGAAACAAAAGGGATATAGCCAGTTAAAGGTGGCAATGGAACTGAATTTAGCAAGAGAATCGTTATCAAATTATGAAAACGGAAAGAGAAATCCCGATTTGGAAACATTAGTTATGCTTTCAAAATATTTTAATAAATCAATTAATTATTTGATAACAGGCGAAGAGTTTAATAAATAAGATAAAATTATAGATTGTCGCGTGCCGCGACGGTCATTCTGTGGAATTCTTGTGATTATCTTACCCTTCACCCCCTATGGCAAGTTTGGTGGTTAAATTACAATTTGAAATATAAGATTTTTGTAAATTTTTGCTTGACAAAAAAATTGTTTTATGGTATTATATTCCACGGTTAGCAGCGGCTAACCAAGTTTTATGTAATATTAACATTCAATTTGATTGAGAATTATAAACAATCGGACGGTGATAAAAGACAAATGAAAACTCTTAAAGAAGCGAGAGTAGGGCAGACTGTAAAGGTTGTAAAACTCCACGGTGAAGGCGCTGTAAAGCGTAGAATTATGGATATGGGTATTACCAAAGGTGTGGAGATTTATGTGAGAAAGGTCGCTCCTTTTGGAGATCCGTTCGAACTTAATGTCAGGGGATATGAGTTATCCCTTCGTAAGGCGGATGCTGAAATTATTGAGGTTGAGTAGAATTGTTTTCGGTTCGCTCATTTCTTATGATGTACAGTTAGCGTGGTCTAACTGAGTTTTTGAGGTGAATTATGGAAGTAAAAATCGCGCTTGCGGGTAATCCCAATTGCGGAAAAACCACACTTTTTAACATTCTTACCGGTTCAAACCAATATGTAGGAAATTGGCCCGGTGTAACGGTTGAGAAGAAAGAGGGTAAATACAAGCAGGATAAAAATGTTATAGTTTGTGACCTGCCGGGTATATATTCGCTGTCTCCTTATACCTTAGAAGAGGTTGTGGCAAGAAATTATCTTGTGGGCGACCGACCTGATGTTATCTTAAATATAGTTGACGGAACAAATCTTGAAAGAAACTTGTATCTCACAACACAACTTATGGAACTCGGTGTACCTGTTGTTATTGCCATTAATATGATTGATGTGGTTGAGAAAAACGGGGATAAAATTGATATTGACAGGTTAAGCAATGCTATTGGTTGCCCAATTGTGAAGATTTCCGCCTTGAAGGGAACGGGCGTTGATGAAGCAGCAATGGCTGCTATTGAAGCGGCTAAAAAAGGAAGAATAGTGCCTTCTTATATTTTTTCCGGCACGGTTGAACATACCATTGCACATATTGAAGAAGCTGCTATTCACAATATGCCCGAGGATGAGCAGCGCTGGTACGCGGTGAAGATTTTTGAGCGAGATAAAAAGGTTATTGAAGAATTAAAGCTCGGAAAAGAAATTATCGAACATATTGAGCAAGATATCGTAAAGGTTGAAAAACTTTTAGATGATGATTCCGAAAGCATAGTTGTTAATGAACGTTATAATTACATTGTAAATATAATAAAGAATTGCTATAAGCGTAAAAATGAGGGCAAACTTACCGTTTCTGATAAGATTGACAGGATAGTTACCAACCGAATTTTGGCATTGCCGATATTTGCACTTGCTATGTGGTTGGTTTATTATATTTCAATAGGTTCTATTGGCAACTGGACAGTTGGATTCATGAACGATACACTCTTTGGCGAGTGGATTATTCCCGAAATTTCGGGAGCACTTGCGGGGTGGGGTGTTGAGTCTTGGCTTGTAAGCCTTATTGCTGACGGTATAGTCGGTGGTGTTGGTGCTGTCTTGGGCTTCGTGCCTCAGATGGTTATACTTTTCTTACTGCTTTCTCTTCTTGAAGACTGCGGTTATATGTCACGCGTGGCATTTATTATGGATAGAATTTTCAGAAAATTCGGTCTTTCGGGCAAGAGTTTTATACCAATGCTTGTTGCAACCGGTTGTGGAGTGCCGGGTATTATGGCAAGCCGTACCATTGAACAGGACCGTGACCGTAAAATGACTATTATGACAACGGGCTTTATACCCTGCGGAGCAAAAATGCCGATTGTTGGTATGATAGCGGGCGCACTCTTCGGCGGCAGCGCGTGGATTGCGGTATCTGCTTACTTTATAGGTGTGGCGGCCGTTGTTATTACAGGTCTTATGTTAAAGAAAACCAAGCCTTTCTCGGGAAATCCTGCTCCGTTTGTTATGGAATTGCCTGCGTATCACGCACCTGTGGCAAGTAATATTTTCCGCACTGTATGGGAGCGTGGTTGGTCATTTATCAAGCGCGCGGGAACTGTAATTTTGCTTGCAAGCGTTATTATATGGGCTCTTAATTCTATTTCATTTGACGGTGGAATACATTTTATTACCGCAACAAACGGTGGTGCATCGCTTCTTGAATATATAGGCGGTGCAATTGCCTGGATATTTACTCCCTTAGGCTTTGGAAATTGGCAATCCGCAGTAGCAACATTCCTAGGTCTTATGGCAAAAGAACAGGTAGTGGGTACGTTTGGCACACTTTCTTCTATGGCAAATGCCGATTTGGCGTTGGAAGGAAGTTCTGCAATGTATTCGGTAATTTCAAGTGAATTCTTCGGCTCAAGCGGTCTTGCGGGATTCTCCTTCATGACGTTTAATCTGCTCTGTGCACCCTGCTTTGCGGCGATGGGCGCTATCAGGCGCGAGATGAACAACTGGAAATGGACTGTGGGCACAATAGCATATATGTGCGTGTTTGCTTATGGAATATCGCTTATGATTTATCAGTTCGGCGCGTGGTTTATCGGAAAAGGTAATATAGTAGGTACTGTTTTTGCAGGTATTGTTTTGGCGATGTTTGTTTATATGCTTCTAAGAAAGGATAAATATAAGAATTAGTTTTCGGAGGAATAATATGAACCTTGCTACAGGTATAACTCTTGGCGTAATAGCCGTAATATTAATTGCTATAGTGATAAACGAAAGAAAAAAACGTAAAAGCGGTAAACGTTCTTGCTCTTGCGGTTGTTCTTGCGAGGCCTGCTCAATGGGATGCAAAAGTCATAATAATCAATGAATATCGCAACGGCGACCTTTTTTGGTCGCCGTATTATTTTTATGTTTGATATATCGGCATCCTGATAAATTACGGTTTACGAATGAGACGATTCGTCTTATTCAAAATTTACCATTTTAATATATGCTTGCTTGACAAAGTGCATATAATGTTATAAAATTAACTGAGTTAGAATAGGGAGTGATTTATATGTCAATATTAGTAACAGGCGGTGCAGGATACATAGGCAGTCATACCTGCGTTGAAATGTTAAATGCGGGGTATGATGTTATTGTTATAGACAATCTTGATAACAGCAACGAAGAATCATTAAAAAGAGTTAAGAAAATCACAGGTAAAGAAGTTAAGTTTTATCGTGATGATGTGCGCGATAAGGCGGCACTCAGAAAGATTTTTACCGAAAATAAGATTGATGCGGTTATTCATTTTGCAGGCTTAAAGGCGGTTGGCGAATCGGTAAGAGAGCCTGTGATGTATTATGATAACAACCTTATAAGTACCATTTATCTGCTCGAAGTTATGGCAGAGTTTGATGTTAAGAAGATAGTTTTTTCTTCATCTGCTACAGTTTACGGCGTTGCAACCGAAATGCCGCTTAAGGAGGGTATGCCACTCGGCGCTATTAATCCTTATGGCAGAACAAAGTATTTTATTGAAGAAATGCTCCGCGATCTTTTTGTTGCGGATGATAGTTGGTCAATCGCGCTTCTTCGTTATTTCAATCCTATCGGCGCGCATAAGAGCGGACTTATAGGTGAAGACCCCAAGGGTATTCCGAATAATCTTATGCCATATATCAGTCAGGTGGCTGTTGGTAAACTTGAGAAATTACACGTTTTTGGTAATGATTATAATACAGTTGACGGTACGGGTGTTAGAGATTATATCCATGTTGTTGATTTGGCAAAGGGTCACGTTAAGGCAATAGATTGGGCACTCGGTACAGTTGGTTGCGAGGCGTTTAATCTTGGAACCGGTAACGGCACAAGTGTGCTTCAGCTTCGCGACGCATTTGTTAAGGCCTCTGGAATTGATGTGCCTTATGTTATTGACCCAAGACGTCCCGGTGACCCCGATGAGGTTTACGCAAAGCCTGATAAAGCACGCGAGGTGCTCGGTTGGGCTGCCGAGTTTGGTATTGACGAAATGTGTGAGGACACATGGCGCTGGCAACAAAATAACCCTAACGGTTATTTGAAGTAATAGGTAATATGTAAGATGTGAAAGTTAAGGTGTTTGCTTCGCAAACGGTTATATATCGTGCCGCAAATGCGGCACACCTTACTTTTTAAGTGATGCACGAGCAAAAAAGCAAATTGCTTTTAATAGTAGAAAGAAAGAATAAAAACCACCGTAAGTATTGATATGCAAACTGAATAACGATACGCGGCTAAATTAAAAATCCGCTTGTGGCGCAGCTGGATAACGCAGCAGATTCCGATTCTGAAGAACGGGGGTTCAAATCCCTTCAAGCGGGCCAGAAAATAACCCACACTTGTCGTAGACAAATGTGGGTTATTTTCAACTAAGTGTGCCTTGCGGCACGATAAGTACGCCTTCGGTGCGTGAAGCGATGCTACGCATCGTGAAGTGCCTGCGGGCGTGAGTGGCACACTTAACTTCACATTGTGCGAAGCACAATACTTCACAGCGGCATTGCCGCTGCTTCACTTGGGCATTGCCCAAACTTCACTAATATTGAAATTTTCTACAATTTATGATATAATAGGCTTGGTTGGAGGTGCTATTATGTCAGAAAGCAAATTGAGAACACAATCTATGGATTTTGCAGTATCCATTATTAACCTTGTCAAATATCTAAAAGAAAAAAGAGAGTCCATTATCTCTAATCAAATTGGCAGAAGTGGCACATCCATTGGTGCCAATATCCGTGAAGCGCAATATGCACACGGCAAAGCAGATTTTATTGCTAAACTCCAAATTGCGCTCAAAGAAGCAAATGAAACGGGATATTGGTTAGAACTGTTATTCAAAACCAATTACATATCTGAAGAAGAATATAAATCTCTTGATTCCGCCTGCACAAGTATTCGTGTTATGCTCATTTCCTCCATCAACACAGCAAAGGAGAATATTGATGGCAAAAGGTAATGTGTACATTTCGAACTATCCCGACAATCCTCCGGAATGGTATTGGGTAAGAGGTTTGCACGATGCTTGTATTGTAGGAGTAGAATCGTTTGAGTTTCCGTTTGACTATAATAAATTTGTTGGAGAAAAGAATAAATACAATCGTAATCTCATAACTTTGAAAATTAACGCAAAAGGTGCGCTTTATGATAACGAGGTAAAAGAGATTCGTCTTTTCAACTATAAAATTCTGACTGATGATATTTCTTTAGAGAATAGAGAAAAGGTTTGGTGGTTAGCTGACAGACTTGTTGATTATGGGGAATACTATACTTTAGAAATTGATTTGCAAGATTTTGATGCTTATCCTGAAGAATTTATATTCAAAATAAAATTTGAAAGAGCAGAAGTTGATAGATAGCAGGTGTACTTTTGTTTACTTTTACCTCAATTCTGCTCCGTTTGGTTACTCTTTCGCAGAAAATAACCCACATTTGTCTAAGACAAGTGTGGGTTATTTTCAACTAAATCCGTCCTTGCGGACGGGATAAATCCACCTTTGGTGGATGAAATCACTTCGTGATGAAATCCGACTTCGTCGGGTAAAGGGACGGATTTAATTTCATCTGCGTCAGCAGATTTCATCCGAACTGAGTGAGGATTTCATCGCGCTTGCGCGATTTCATTGAAAAATTTTGGAATCTTTGATATAATGTATTCAAAGAGGTGACTTTGCATAACTGTGGTTCAATTCATAGAATGCTCATCTCCTCCATCAATACAGCAAAGGAGAAAGAGATATTTTGAATCTTAACAAACCAAAATTCTGGATAACAACAGCGATAATATATCTTTTGATTCTTTTTGCAATTATAGCAATCTTTAACCCCGATTTTTCAAATATTTCTAATTGCTTACTTTTAATACCATTATATATACCGCTAATCATTGCTTTATATGTACAAGACAAAAATGATGAATACAATAGTATAACTCCGTGGACAATCAGGCTTATTTTGATTTTTTCAACCGCTCTTGTTTTGGGCTTTAAATATTTGCTTGATTTTTTAAAATAGATATTTATCTTACTTAACAAAAAAACCGCTCTCGTGAGGGCGGTTTTAATATTTTTCGGCTTCGGTTACTGTGAGGGTGGTGTTTTCTACCTTGAACTTGATTCGGTAATCGGAAAACTCAAAACTGTAAATTCGTGTTGTATCGTTTTGATAAGCGGGTCTTGGGTCGCCTGCGAGAATCTTTTTTAGAGGAGAGAGAATCTCTGTTGAAATACGGTTTTCTATTTCCTTTGGTATAACCACATCAAGCAAATCACCATAAACCGCGGTAGAAAATCCGCCGGTAGCGTTTTCGTGAGAATCTGTGTAAGGGATATAAGGCTTTATGTCGTAAATTGGGGTGCCGTCTAATAAATCGGCTCCTGAAACCTCCAAAACAGTACCATTTTCGGTATCATAAATCACTCTACATAGTTTAACACAGGAAAGACCTATCGGGTTTGGTCTGAAAGGGGAGCGGGTGGCAAAAACACCCATCCGCTTGTTGCCGCCAAGCCTCGGTGGACGCACCGTTGCTGACCAATTCTCTGTTTCGTTTTCGGAAAACTTCCATATAAGCCAAAGGTGGCTGAATTCTTCAATTCCGCGAAGTGCTTCCGGGTTCCTGAATTTTTTTGTGAATACGATTTTTGATTTAGTTTCGGGAACAAGTCCACTCTGGCGAGGTATTCCGAATTTGGTTTTAAAATCTGATTTTACGGTGGCGATTATGTTTAAAGGATTATTATCTTTCATTTTTAATCCTTTTCGTCGTCGCTGAAAATTTTGCCTTTGAATCGGCGTTTTGATTTTTCTTCTTTTTTCTCGTCAGGGTCGTAATTCTTTAAATATTCATCCCATTTTTCATCGGAAATATCAGCGTCTTCGTTGTCTTTGCGGTAGGTTTCATAAAGATTATCGAGTACTTTGTTATACATTTTATTGGTTTTAATCTCTGCGCGTAAAACCAACAGAGCCATCCAGATTAAAAAGATGCTCATTAATGCTAAAGGAACCAAATGTCTGAAATAAAAGAAGGTTTTAACCCCTAAAAATCCCAACTCATCGCGTGATAAATCGGCAAAAAGGAGTATAAGCCAAAGAGATGTAATCAGATTTAAAGATGCGCTTATAATATGGCAGGGAACCTCACTGAATATTTTAAATCGCTTTAAAAATTTGAGTTTGTTTAGCAGAATGGTTGCAATAATAATTACAGTGCAAACTATAACGGTTATGATTTGACCTTTAACATCAACCATAACTTTTGTGCCGGAAAAGTCAGAATAGCGTGCAAGGGAAAATATTAAATTCATTAAAACTCCCCAAATGGCGGCAAGAATACTCAGCACATTGAGGGTATTGTAAAGGCTACCATCCTTTTTTGCATATTTTATTCCTTTTTTCTCTTCAAGCGTACGGACTCTTTTTAACACACCGTTATATCTTTCCATTGTTTTTCTCCTAAAATTAATCTTTAAGTTTTAATAAGGTTTCGCCCTTATCTATATAATAATCTGCATTTGCTTTAATTTCATCCTGTCCAAAATTGAATTTATCGTAAATTCCAATGGTTTTAAAACCGGCTTTTCGGGCGGTGTTAATAGCAACAAGCGAATCATCAAAAATCCAAGTTTGTGAAATTTCAGATCCTAAATGTTCTGCCGCAACAAGGAAAATATCAGGCTTTTCCTTGCCAATTCCAATATCGGCGCAGGAAAATACTTTGCTGAAATATTTCTCAATACCGCAACGTTTTAATGCGATATTTAAAAATTCGGTGGCGGTGGCAGATGCAATACACATTTTGCAACCGTTATTATAACAAAATTCCAAAAATTCTTTTACACCGCTTTTGAGTTCAACCTTTTCGGAATAAAAACGAATAATGGAAGCGTTTGCTTCTTCAAGCAGTTTTTCGGCTGATTCTGCGATGTTATAATTATTATGTATCAGTGCCATGCCGTCCTTTAGTGTAAGGGTGCGGACTGCTTTATCGTCCTCGGTGGTAGGGCGAAAAGTTGCGTCGTTCAGATATTTTTCACCTAATTCGCTCCATAAAATATCCCAAAATATTAAAGAGTTAATGAGAGTTCCATCCATATCAAATATGGCGCTTTTAAAATTCATTTGAGGTTCTCCCTTCAAAAATGCAATAAATATACATGTAAAATATTATACCGCACAAATACTCACTTGACAAGTGTTTTTAAATAAATATAATGGAATAGGATAGACGAAACAATTCTGTTTCGCCACAAAATCTTTGATTTTGAGATAAATTTTTATTAAAAATTTGTCCTCTTCCATTGAAATTAGTGTCGTGCAAAATTAAATATTATAATTTAATTTTGCTAAAGCCACTTAAAAAGTGGCTTACCGAAACGCTATTTGAGCGTTTCGACTAACTACAATAAATATAATGTATATTGGTGATTAAAATGACAATAAACATAGTTATGGTTGAACCTGAAATACCACAGAACACAGGTAATGTGGCAAGAACCTGTGCCGCAACGGGAGCAAGGCTTCATCTTGTGGGGCCTATGGGTTTTACGATTGATGACAAAAAGCTGAAACGTGCGGGGCTTGATTATTGGGAATACCTCGATATTACATACTATAAGAATCTTGATGAATTTTTCGAGAAAAATAAGGGCGAGTTTTTCTATTTTACAACAAAGGCTTTGCACACTCACTCAAGTGTTAACTATCCTGATAATTGCTATCTGTTTTTCGGCAAGGAAACAAAGGGTTTGCCCGAGGAATTACTCCTTGAAAATCCTGACAGATGCGTAAGGATTCCCATGCAGTATGATATCAGAAGTCTTAACCTTTCTAACTCGGTAGCCATTGCGGTTTATGAGACTTTGCGCCAGTGGGATTATCCCGAACTTCAGAATTTTGGACAGTTGCATAATTATAGCTGGTCCGACGTAAAATAATTCTACAAACAAATGAAAAGTTTTTGTTGAAAAAACTTGAAAATGTGGTAAAATATAGTTAATAATGTTTTGAAAGGATGTATTCAAATGAACGCACTTAACAAAAAAACAGTTGATGACATTAATGTAAAAGGCCAGAAGGTCCTTGTTCGTTGCGATTTTAACGTTCCGCTTAAGAACGGTGTTATTACCGATGAAAACCGCATTAATGCCGCTCTTCCCACAATCAAAAAACTCATTGCTGACGGTGGCAAGGTAATTCTTTGCTCACACTTAGGTAAGCCGAAGGGTGAACCCAAGCCTGAACTTTCTTTGGCTCCCGTAGCAGTTGCTCTTTCAGAGAAGCTCGGCAAGGAAGTTGTTTTCGCTGCTGATGATAATGTTGTTGGCGAAAATGCTAAGGCTGCAGTTGCCGCTATGAACGATGGCGATGTTGTATTACTTCAGAACACCCGTTACCGTGCAGAAGAAACCAAGAATGGTGAAGCTTTCTCTGCTGAACTCGGCTCACTCGCTGATATCTTCGTAAACGATGCTTTCGGTACCGCTCACAGAGCACACTGCTCAACCGTTGGTGTTGTATCTTATGTTAAGGAAGCTGTTGCAGGCTACCTTATCGGTAAAGAACTTAAGTATTTAGGAAATGCTGTTGAAGAACCCGTTCGCCCCTTCGTTTGCATCTTGGGCGGTGCTAAGGTTGACAGTAAGCTTCCCGTAATCGAAAATCTTCTTACCAAGGCTGATACTCTTATTATCGGCGGCGGTATGTCATACACCTTCTTGGCAGCAAAGGGCTACGGTGTTGGTAAATCTCTTATTGATGAAACCAAGATTGATTACTGCCGTGAAATGATGGCAAAGGCTGAAGAGAAGGGCGTTAAGATTCTTCTTCCTATCGACTGCACAACAGTTGAAAGCTTCCCTGATCCTATCGATGCTCCTGTTGATGTTGTTGTTGTTGACGCTGATAAGATTCCTGCTGACCGCGAGAGTCTTGATATCGGACCTAAGACTGCAGAGCTTTATGCTAACGAAGTTAAGAACGCTAAGACAGTTGTTTGGAACGGACCTATGGG
>JAZTXU010000027.1:0-3922 GCA_045636565.1 Acutalibacteraceae bacterium | reverse complement strand
ACGGCTTGGCCGTTGGTTACAAGACCACCAAGGGACGGTGGGCTTGGTTTCAACTTCAAATGGAATATGGGTTGGATGAATGATATGCTGAGGTATATGTCGCTTGACCCATTTTTCAGAAAAGATAATCACGATTGCTTGACATTTTCGTTTTTTTATGCGTTTTCAGAAAATTTCGTTTTGCCAATTTCTCATGACGAGGTCGTTCACGGCAAATGTTCCATGATAAATAAAATGTCGGGCGACTATGAAATGAAATTTGCATCACTCAAAGCATTTTATACCTATATGATGGCGCATCCGGGCAAAAAACTCCTGTTTATGGGACAAGAATTTGCCCAGTTTATTGAGTGGAATTATGAAAAACCGCTTGAGTGGTTTCTTTTAGAATATGATTCGCACAAAAATATGCTTGAATTTACTAAAAGGTTAAATGAATTTTATCTTAAAAATTCCCCGCTTTGGGAAATAGATTTTTCTTGGGAAGGTTTTAAGTGGATTTCCAATGATGATAATAGCCAAAGCATTATAGCTTTCAGAAGAATAGATAAATCGGGTAATGAAATTATTGCAGTTTGCAATTTTGTGCCCGTGGCTCGCAAGGGCTACCGCATCGGTGTGCCAAAGGCGGGTAGTTATAAAATCATTTTTTGCTCAGACGATATAAATTTTGGCGGAAAAACAGAGCTTAAAAGGGTTGGAATCAAGGCTTGTAAAATCCCATCGCATGGATATGATTATTCAATAAGCCTTGATATACCAGAAATGTCGGTAATATTTTTATCGGCACCTAAAAAAAGAAATCATAAAAAAGAACAATAAAATTCTTTGAGTATATGAGATTGGAGTGTTTTCATTGAAAAACAAAAAATGTGTGGCCATGCTGTTGGCAGGCGGTCAGGGCAGCCGACTTGGAGTGCTTACTAGCAAAATTGCAAAGCCTGCCGTTCCTTATGGGGGAAAATATCGAATTATAGATTTTCCTCTTTCAAACTGTGCAAATTCAGGTATTGATACTGTGGGTATTTTAACACAGTATAAGCCACTTGAACTTAATGATTACATCGGCTCGGGAAAACCTTGGGACCTTGACCGTACAAGCGGTGGTGTGCATATTTTGCCACCGTATCAGGGTCAGGATGGTGAAGGCTGGTATAAGGGTACCGCTAACGCGATTTATCAGAACCTTGAATTTATTGAGCGTTACAATCCTGAATATGTGCTTATTTTATCGGGTGACCATATCTATAAAATGGATTATTCAAAGATGATTAGACTTCACAAAGAAACAAATGCGGCTTGCACTATTGCAGTGCTTGAGGTTTCTATGGAAGAGGCTACCCGCTTTGGTATTATGAATACTGATGAAAATGATACAATTTATGAATTTGAGGAAAAACCCGCAAATCCTAAGAGCAACTTGGCTTCTATGGGTATTTATGTGTTTAATTGGGATAAGCTAAAGCATTACCTCACCGAGGATGAGAAAAATCCTGATTCTTCAAACGATTTTGGTAAAAACATTATTCCCTCAATGTTAGATGCGGGTGAGCTTATGAAGGTTTACCGCTTTAACGATTACTGGAAGGACGTTGGAACCGTGGATTCGCTTTGGGATGCTAACCTTGATTTGCTTAATCCTAAGCTTAATCTTGATTTAGCAAATAAGGATTGGCGCATCTATTCAAGAAATGCCGGTATGCCTCCGCAGTATGTTTCAAGTAGCGCAAAGGTTGAAAATTCACTTGTAACCGATGGTTGCGAAATCTACGGTGATATTGATTATTCTGTACTGTTTGAAAATGTTCAGATTGAAGAGGGCGCAAAGGTTGAGTATTCGCTCATAATGCCGGGCGCCGTTATTAAAAAGGGTGCAAATGTAAGGTATTCAATAATAGCTGAAAATGTTGTTGTTGATGAAGGTGCAGATATCGGCGGTGACCCTGCCGTTGTAGGTAGTGAAGGTTGGGGAATTACCGTTGTTGGTGCTAACCTTTCTGTTGGAAAAAATGCAAAGATAAGCGCAAACAAAATGATAACAAAAAATGTTGGGGAGGATGAATAGATATGAGAACATCAGCAGTAGCGGGAATTGTTTTCGCAAACGCGGGTGACAGTTTACTTAAAAAGCTCACCTCTAAACGTTCAGTGGCATCTGTTCCGTTTGGTGCAAGATACCGCCTTATCGACTTTTCACTTTCAAATCTTGTTAATGCAGGCATAACCAGTGTTGGCATAATCACAAAAGAAAATTACCGTTCACTTATGGACCATGTGGGCAACGGTATCCATTGGGAGCTTGACCGTAAAAACGGCGGTCTTTATCTTCTTCCGCCTTACCTTACAAGCGGTGTAAAGAGATATGACGGTACAGTAGATGCACTTTACGGAGCGCGAGATTTCATTAAACGCTGTAACAGTGATTATTTTGTAATCTGCCACGCAAATGTGCTTGCTAACATTGATATTTCGGGTGCTGTTGAGCAACACGTTGCAAAGGGCGCTGATGTTACAATAATTTATAAGAAGGGCGCAGTTGGTACTGAGAATACTGATAATTTAGCCCTCACAGTTGATGCAGATGAAAAGGTTACCGACCTTAGTTTCCATATTCCTGCAGGAACTGATACTGCATACGGTCTTGGCGTTACGATAATAGGTAAAGAATTGTTACTTGATTTGATTGAAAAAGCTTACGAAGATGATTTGTTGAGTTTTTCTATTGATGTGCTTGCAAAAAAGGTTAATCAACTTAATATTTACGGCTATGAGCATAACGAATATGTTGCTTTCTTAAAGAGTACGGACAGTTACTATAAAGCAAGTATGGATTTGCTTGATACTTCGGTGCGCCGTCAGTTATTCAATCCCAAGCGACCGATTTACACCAAAACCCGTGATGATATGCCCACAAAATATGGCACAAAGGCAGATGTTAAAAATTGCCTTATTGCTGATGGCTGCATAATAAACGGAACGGTTAAAAACAGTATTCTTTTCCGTGGCGTTAAGGTTGAAAAGGGTGCGGTTGTTGAAAATTGCATACTTATGCAGGAAACCTCTGTTGGCGAAGGAGCAGAACTTGACAATGTTATTGCCGATAAGAATGCCGCAGTAGGCGAGGATATGGTGCTTAAGGGAACAAGCCAAAAGCATTTCTTTATTCAAAAGAACGAAATAGTTTAAATTAGGAGAAAAATATGAAAGTTTTATTTGCTTCAAGTGAAGCTTATCCCTTTGCAATGTCGGGCGGTCTTGCCGATGTTGCAGGTGCGCTTCCGAAGGCTCTCAGAAAAAGGTTAGTTGGCTGTCGTGTGGTAATGCCGCTTTATGCTTGCGTGAGTCCTGAAATGCGTGAAAAAATGACCTTTGTTTGCAGTATTACCGTTCCTGTTGCGTGGAGAAGGCAGTATTGCGGCGTGTTTGAAGCTCATCTTGACGGTGTGATCTATTACCTTATAGATAATCAGTATTACTTTAACCGCGAGGGACTTTACGGTCATTTTGATGATGCCGAGAGATTTGCATTTTTCTCTCGTGCAGTGCTTGAAATATTACCGCATATAGGTTTTGTGCCTGATGTTATTCATTGTAATGACTGGCAGACTGCTTTAATCCCCACCTATCTTGATTCGTTTTATAAAACCGAGGAGTTTTATAAAAATATAAAAACCGTATTTACCATTCATAATATACAGTATCAAGGTAAATACGGATATGAACTTACAGGTGATGTATTAGGTCTTCCTGCTGAAAAAGAAAGCCTTATTGAATATGATAATTGCATAAACTTTATGAAGGGTGCAATTCAGTGTGCACATAAGGTTACCACCGTATCCCCCACATATTCAAAAGAAATTCTGGATCCATACTATTCTCACGGACTTCATAATATTTTAAAGGAGTTTACTTATAAGCTTAC
>JAZTXU010000026.1:0-3774 GCA_045636565.1 Acutalibacteraceae bacterium | reverse complement strand
ACCAAAGCGGCGGAAACTTTTCGTGATTTATATCAGAAAGTTATCGGTAAAGAGATTCCTATCACCGAAACCGATGACGGTGTTTCCGATCTTGTTGTAATTGGCTCAGATGCGGTGAATGATTTTTTGATGAATGAGGTTTTAGACCTTAATATTAAAAATTTGGGTATACGATACGGAACAGATGATTACTGTATTCTCACATATAAAAAAGATAATCGCAATGTGCTTATTCTGGCGGGCGGTAGAGGACGTTCGACTTTATATGCAGTGTATGATTATTTTGAAAAATATGCAAATTGTCACTATTTTTGGGATGGTGATATTATTCCACATAGCGATTCGCTGCCTATGGAAAATATCAGTATAGTGGAATCTCCTCGTTTCTTTTACAGGGGTCTTCGTTACTTCGCTCACAGAGGTTTAAAACGGTTTCAGGCAGAACATTGGTCTTTTGACGATTGGAAGCAAGAAATAGATTGGATGGTAAAGAAAAGGCTTAATTTCTTTATGCTGAGAATCGGTATGGATGATGTGTGGCAACGGGCATTTCCCGATGACGTACCATATCCCGAAGAATATAGAACCATCACAGGAGCAGATGCACAAGGATATGATGACCGTTCGGATTTCTGGACACTGAAGTATAAGGGTGATTTAAAAGCAAAAGTGCTTGAATACGCAAGGAAATTAGATCTTATGTATCCTACCGACTGTGGAACTATGACTCATTGGTATAGCAGAACGCCTTTAGAGTTTTTAAAAAACAAAAAACCGACTTTTCTGGAGCAGGAAATAGCGCACTATACTTCTTCGGACACAGGCAAGGTGTTTGATTTCACTAAAAAAGAAAATATGGATTATTATATGCACCTTACCGAAACAATGGTTGATAATTACGAAAAAAGCACTGCATTATTCCATACCATAGGTCTGGGTGAAAGAAGAATTTTTAAAGATAAGGAAAAAAATTTCGCTCTAAAGCTCATAGCATACCATCGTATCGCAGAAAACATAAGAGAAAAATATCCCAATTCAAAACTTCTGCTTGCAAGTTGGGATTTCTGTGGATTTTGGTCTGTTGACGAGGTTGCGGCGCTATTCAAAGAGCTTGACCCTGAAAAAACCATACTTTTGGATTATACTTCTGATATGAATGACCCGGATCACAGCTTTCTTAAATGGGATGTTATAGGGAAATTTCCGTATATATTCGGAATGTTTCATGCTTATGAACCCGAAAGTGAACTTAGAGGTCCATATGATAGAACCGACGAACGATTAAGAATCGCTGCTGACGACCCCTATTGTAAGGGTATGATTCTGTGGCCGGAACTTGCTCATAGCGACCCCTTGGTTTTGGAATATTTATCTAAAAATTCTTGGGCACCGCTTAAAAAGAGCATTGAAGAAATAACTGAAGATTTTTGCCGCAACAGATATGGTGAGTATGCCGATGTAATGAATAAAAGTTGGCAGAATATATTGCCCTTTATAAAGCTTGGTGAATGGGGCGGAGAATGTCATGCAAGGCCATACGAAAACAAAGGTGTGGAGCTTTGCCCTTCATGGTATACCCATACGGATTTATGGACAAAACTTTGTGTTTTTATGAATCAGCGCGATAGTAAATGGAAAGAACTGATTGATTATTTCTTGTTGAAGGAATCTAAAAGTATTGAGTTGTCTAAAAATATAATTACATCTCTTAAAACACTTACCGAAAAGCCTGAAGCATTAAAGGATCCCTTTATTTTGAGAGATAGTGTTGATATTGTAAGAACCGTTTTAGGAAGGTTCCTTAATTACACAATAATTAATGCGGCATCTTCTGTTGGCGATAAAAACCGTATTAAAATTTTGAAAAAACAGTATATGGAGTTAATGGATATTATGTCCGAGGTTTTAAGTCTTAATACTGATTTTTCTATTTATCATTCGTTAGAAGAATTGAAAAAAGCAGCACCTACAAACCCCGACTTTGAAATAACTTTAAAGCGGAATATCTGCAATATTTATTGTTGCCAACCTGCATACGAATTGGTGACAGAAATATTTAAAGAAGAAGGCGAAATAGTTTTTGAACAACTTATGAGTGACAATTGTCAGGATACCTTTGATTTTGCTGCTAATTATCGGGACATTATTGCTCGTTTTGAGAAAAAAGCTTTGACGGATATGCAGCCAACATCTACTCCTGATTGTAACGAAGTTTTTATGAGAGCGGCAAAATATATGGAATCTTTACTTATTTCAAAAACAAAAACAGTGTGAGATATGAATATTTTACTGTATTTTTGCAGGGTTAATTAACGGTTTGTTCATAGGTATAATTTCAGTTGTATTGTTAAAAATCCAAACTTAAAAGCGAGGTGAAATTCACCTCGCTTTTCTCTTTCATCGAAACACTTAATTTTCTGATAAAAATCACTATATTAATTTACATTTCAAATTAATCGTGATATAATTAAAATTAATTCGTATTATTAATCAGTTAAATTGGTTTGGTGATTTATGAAGTGTATCAATTATTCTAAAACACTCGTTTTGACCTTAAAATTATGTGTTTGGGGCTTATTGATGGGTGCTTTAGGCGGAACAATCGGTGCGGCATTTTCGCATTTGTTATCAATTGTAACAGATTTTCGCGAAAGCACACCGTGGATAATTTTGTTGTTGCCTGCGGGTGGTATTGTAACCGTTCTATTATACCGCTTTTTCAAAATGGAAAAGCACCGCGGAACTAATGAAATTATACAGTGCCTTAAAAACAAAACACGAATTAATCCAATTACTGCACCGCTAATATTCATTTCCACAGCAATAACACACTTTTTTGGCGGCTCTGCAGGAAGAGAAGGCGCCGCAATTCAACTTGGTGGTGCAGGCGCGGCTGCAGTTTGTGATGTTTTTCGGCTTAAAGATGATGAACGAACCGTATTAATTATGTGCGGTATGTGCTCGGTGTTTGCAGGAGTTTTTGGAACTCCGCTTACCGCCGCTTTCTTTATTTTAGAATTTAAATCGAGCAAAAAAATCCTCTCGTTATTGCTAATTCCTTGCTTTGTTTCAGGCTTTGCCGCAAATAAAATCTCCAAGCTTTTAGGAGTTGCAGGTGAAACCGCAAAGCTTAATGATATTGATTTTTCGGCATACAATGCGATTAAAATTCTTATTTTATCTATCAGTTTAAGCATTTTAGGAATCGCAATGTGCTTTATTTTTGAAAAAGGGCAAGAATGGGCTAAAAGGTTAATATCAAATTCTATTCTCAGAATAATTCTTGGCGCGATAGCTGTTATCGCTATGACCGCAATTGTCGGTGATATGCGTTATAACGGTTCGGGTATGAATATGGCACTTGGCGCAATTAAAGGCACTGCTTCGTGGTTTGATTTTGCATTAAAAATCCTTTTCACCGCAGTTACATTGGCTGCAGGATTTAAAGGCGGTGAAATCGTACCGACTTTTTGCATTGGTGCCACATTCGGATGTGTTTTGGGCGGAATTTTAAGTCTTGAAGCAGGCCTTGCGGCAGCGCTCGGTTTGGTTGGACTATTCTGTTGCGTTACCAATAGTTTTATAAGCGCAATTTTTCTTGGAATTGAAATGTTCGGTGTTTCGGCACTTCCCTATTTTGTAATTGTTTGTGTGGTTCTTTGGTTACTGTCGGTAAATGATGGTTTGTTTGAAAACAGATTTTTCAAATCCCCTATTCTAATGATGCTCAGAAGAAAAAAATAGTTTATTTCTGCGAGGTGAAATTCACCTCGC
>JAZTXU010000025.1:0-3120 GCA_045636565.1 Acutalibacteraceae bacterium | reverse complement strand
CCGTCCTGTAATTCTTGGGGAACTTTGCAGGAGGATGTTCGTGCAGAGATGTCCTCTCGTTCGGTATCTGCTGTAAAATTTGAAAGAGCAGATGCAAAAACCTTAAGTGAAATAAGCGCTAATGACGAGGTACGCATAAAAACCGATATACGTGAGCTTGACCGTGTGCTTGGCGGTGGCATTGTCAAAGGCTCGGTAGTGCTTTTAAGCGGCGACCCCGGTATTGGCAAGTCAACTATTCTTTTACAGGCTTGCAGTGCGCTTAAGGATAAAATGCAGGTGCTTTACGTTTCGGGTGAAGAATCTGCAACACAAATTAAAATGCGTGCCGAGCGCCTTTCGGTAAGCGGCGAAAACGTTAAAATTATGACCTCTACCGATGTACAGGCCATTTGTGAATATGTAACCACCGCAAAGCCCGATATTGTTATGATAGACTCTATTCAAACAATGACAATTAGCGAATTGCCGTCATCTGCGGGTAGTATTGTTCAGGTGCGTGAATCCACAAATTTGCTTTTGCGCACAGCAAAAAGCCTTGAAATACCGATATTTATCGTCGGCCACGTTAATAAGGGCGGCGATATTGCCGGTCCAAAGGTTATGGAGCATATTGTAGATACCGTGCTTTATTTTGAGGGTGAAAGAAATCAGTCTTACCGAATTTTAAGAGGTATTAAAAACCGCTTTGGCTCCACAAATGAAATCGGCGTTTTTGAAATGACCGAAACGGGACTCAAAGAGGTAGAAAACCCATCTGCAATGCTGCTTTCGGGCAGAATGAGCAATGTTTCGGGCGGTTGTATCACCTGCGTTATTGAGGGAACAAGACCGATTTTGGCAGAGGTTCAGGGTCTTGTGACCCCAAGTGGCTTTGGAAATGCCAGAAGAACCGCAACAGGCTTCGATTATAACCGACTGAATCTATTACTTGCAGTTCTTGAAAAAAGGGTTGGAATTTTCTTCACAAATTCCGATGCTTATGTAAATATCGTTGGAGGCATGAAGTTGGACGAGCCTGCCGCAGACTTAGCGGTGGCTTTGGCATTGGTTTCAGGCTATAATGATGTTCCCATTGATGAAAATATTATAGCATTCGGTGAAATCGGTCTTTCGGGTGAACTTCGCTCTGTGCCGCGAGCTGAGGCGAGAATTAACGAAGCTGCGCGCCTTGGCTTTACAAAATGTATTTTACCCAAAGCCTGCATAAAGCAGATTTCCTCCTGCCCCGATTCATTGGAGCTTATCGGCGCCACTTCTTTGAGACAAGCTATCGCCGCAATCAAATGATATTTCTTTGAAATAAGGGCAATCCCCTGTTACTGAATTTACTGTGCTGCACTCATCAAGTGTGCAGTAGTCATCAAGTTGAAATTCACATTTCAGTGAACACTCTATAATCCCCATTTTTACACCCAAATTAAAATAAAATAACAGTTTTATTATTAAAAAATAAAACGCAATTATTCCGCGAAATTTGAAATAAAAGGAGTTTTTTAAATGAATTTTAAGGATTTTTATTTAAACGAAAACGAAAAACCGTTAGACCGTTTGGTTGAAGGTTACAGCCACACCTCTGTTTTCAGAAGAATTGCTTTTATTGGCGATAGTCTTTCATCGGGCGAATTTGAAACAAGAGATGAAAACATGAAACCCGGATACCACGATTTGTTTGAATATTCTTGGGGTCAGTATATTGCGAGAAATAACGGACTTACCGCTTATAATTTTTCACGCGGAGGAATGACTGCCAAGGAATACATTGAAGGCTTTGCCGAAGCAAACGGTTTTTGGGATGAAGAAAAGGCTTGTCAGGCTTATGTTATAGCTCTCGGTGTAAATGACCTTTATAATATGAGTATGGAGCAAGGAAGCCTTGATGATATCAACAAGGATGATTGGCGCCAAAACAAACCCACATTTTTGGGTTATTACGGTGCGATTATAAGCCGTTATAAGGAAATAAGCCCTGATGCTAAATTCTTCTTTGTTACATTCCCGAAAGAATCCTGGCGCGAGGGCGACCCCAAAACCCTTAAAATGGTAAATGCTTTGTATGAATTAGCAGAGTTTTTTGATAATTCTTATGTTATTGACCTTTATAAATACGGCCCTGAATATAACAAGGAATTCTATGAAAAATTCTTTATGTACGGACATATGAATCCGAGCGGTTATATCGTTACTGCAAGACTTGTTGATTCTTATATAGACTATATCGTTCGCCATAATACTGAGGATTTTAAAAACATAGCCTTTGTGGGAACAAATATTAAATATTAATAGTAATAAAACTAACAAAACCGTAGATGTGAATTTCACACCTACGGTTTTAAAATTTTATTATTTAATTTCGCCATTTTCTTCCTCGAATTTTTTAATGCATTGGCGCAACAGATACAGAATTTGACCGTTAGCAGAACGACCTTCATATTTTGCTATATAATGCAGCTTTTTGTGAAGCTCGGGCTCGATTTCTATTCCTAAATGTTTATTCTCCTTATTTCTCAAAACAATCGCACCTTTAAAATATTAATCTAATCCTAAAAAGAAATCATCATAAGAACAATTATAAATTTTCTTGAGTGTTACAATAACGCTCGCCCTAATATTAAGTTCGCCCGATTCGTATTTTGCATAGGTAGTTCTTCCTATATCACACCCTCTGCGCTGAAGCTCGGCGCAAAGCTTTTCTTGTGACAACCCCGAAATATCCCTTAAACGCCTAAGATTATCACCCATATTTAAATCGCGTCTGATTTTTTGTTCCATAACACAGCACCTCTTTGACCAATATTGGTTGCAACAATTCGTATTGTATGCTATAATCGACATAAATATTGACCGCTATATTGGTCGAAAGAGGTTATTTTCATGAAAGTTTGCACATTTTTCGGTCACAGAGATACAACAGATGATATTAACCCAATTTTAAAGCAAACACTTATAGATTTAATAGAAAATGAAAATGTATCTCTGTTTTATGTTGGATTAGAGGGAAACTTTGATGGGATGGCTATTAAAATTTTAAAAGAGCTTTCAAAAATTTATTCGCATATAAAGTTTTATGTTGTATTAGCTTATATGCCAAAAACAAGAGATGAAGATTTATTTCTCGAA
>JAZTXU010000024.1:0-10416 GCA_045636565.1 Acutalibacteraceae bacterium | reverse complement strand
ATTAATTTAACCCATAATAAGTTCCAGTCGGTAAACACGCCCAAAAGAAGCGATAAAGGGAACTGCAAAATCTGAATAAGTTTAAAATCTTTTCGCAAAATCAAAATCTGCATAATAAGCATAACACAATTCCAAAGCATTACACAAGTGCCTATTGTGAAGAAATTGTTTTTTTCGTAAAATTCAATGCTAAACACATTCGCAACTGATGAAACAGGTGAAATTCCAAGATTACCATGCTTTGCAATAGCAATACCAAGACCTACAAAAAACACACCGAACACAGCATAAAAATATCTTATTATCATCTGCTTTTTTAACATTCCAAAAACCGCCTTACTTAAAAGTGAGTTTATTTTATCACAAATGCAATTCAATTGCAATACTTTTAATTCTATGCTATTATACCGGCATTTCTGATTAACAAAAGCAATTAATGTTCACAGTGTGTTCACATTTCAAGTACTATTTATGCTATAATTTATAGTTGGTGTAAATTGTTTTTTTATTAGTAATTCAATGATATGAGGAGAAACTATGAGCCAGGAAAAAGATTTAAAAATTGCAGAATTAACTCAGCAAAACGAAGTTCTTAACGAGCAGATAAAAATGTTAAAAGAAATGCTTGTTGTTGCTGATGAAACTCTAGCGGAAGAAGAAATATTTCTTCTTGAATTGAGAAACGAAACCTTAACACTCAAGAATAAACTTAATACCACACAAAAAAAGCTTGACAGAGTGTACCGCATTATAAACAGAACCTGGTATGGAAAATTTGTAAAATCCGTCTATCATTTCTTTAGAAAAGTAAAACGGTTAATAATTCACAAATAATTAAATAGTGGAGTTTAACGATGAGAAAAAGAATTAATAATCAGATTTTAACAATAAGAGAACTCAGAAAAAACATCAATAATGTAATCAGCAAACCGCGTGAAGAAACAAACGATTCAATTTCTGAAGATTCTGTGATACTCAATTTTGAAACAGCGAAAAATTCACTAAAAGATTTAAAAATTGCTGCCATTATGGACCGATTTACATTAGAGTGTTTCCGTCCCGAGTGCAATCTTTTGGAATTGACCCCCAACAATTGGAAAGAAGAGATTGATTCCTTTAATCCGGATCTCCTTTTCATTGAAACAGCTTGGGAAGGAAAAGAAAAACTTTGGTATCAAAAGGTAAGTAATTGTTGTGAAGAACTTGTCGAGTTGACTACGCATTGTCGTACTTGCAACATTCCTATAATATTTTGGAGTAAAGAAGACCCCGTTCACAATACTACTTTTATGTCTGCAGCAGCCCTTGCAGACTTTGTATTCACAACAGATATCGAATGTATCGAAAGTTACAAACGCGAATTAGGTCATAACCGTGTGTATCATCTTCATTTCGGTGCTCAGCCCAAAACCCATAATCCGATAGAGAAGTTCGAAAGAAAAGATAAATTCTGCTTTGCCGGCTCTTATTATCACCGCTATAAAGACCGTTGTGAAGTTTTCGACAGTTTTGCCGAATATTTCATTTCAAATCGCGGTTTTGATATCTATGACCGTAATTACAACAGAGTTGGTACTTTCTTCAAATTCCCCGAATTTTACGACCCTTACATTTTAGGCTGTTTAGACCCATCTGAAATTGATATTGCATACAAAGGTTATACCTATGGTATAAATATGAATTCCGTTACACAAAGCCAGACTATGTTTGCTCGCAGAGTATTTGAACTTATTGCCTCAAATACAGTGGTTGTGGGTAATTTCTCCCGAGGTGTAAAAAACTATTTTGGAGACCTTACATTCTGCACCAATGACAAAAAGACTTTAATAAGAGGTATGGAACGGTACTGTGCTGACTCTGACTCTTCAGATAAGTTCCGTCTTGTGGCTTTGCGTAAAGTTTTAAGTGAACATTTGATGGAAGACCGTTTAGATTATATTGTTCAGAAAGTTTTTGGTAAAAGTCTTAAAAATGGACTTCCTGTGATTTCAGTATACTCTTTTATTGAAAACCAAAACCAGGCCGACCGTATATTAACTATGTTTACCTCTCAAAACTATTCTGCGAAAAAATTATTCTTTATTTCGGATACTAACCTTAACGTTCCAAAGGAAGTAAAGGTTATAAAATGCGTTGATTTCGGAGAAAAGCCTCTTTTAGATAATATTGGGTCAACTGATTATATCGCATGTTTTGACAGTCGTGACTGGTACGGTAAGAACTATCTTTTAGATATGGCGCTTGCCACACGTTACGGAAAATTTGAGGTTATAGGAAAATCTGATTACTATACTAATCAAAACGGCAAAACAAACAGACTTCACAATAACACAGCATATCATTTGGTTTCCGAATTGGCAAACCGCCGTTGTATAGTAAGTTCCTCTCTTTTATCAAATATTACAGGAGAAAAGTTAACTCCCGACTATATTTGGAACGGTGAAGGATTTATGGCGGTAGATGCTATAAATTATTGCGAAAATCATTCCGAAAACACTTGTCAAATCGCACAGGATATTGAAATCTTGGATCAAGGTTTCTCTACTTCACAAATAGAAGAAGTTGCTAAAAAAGTCAAAATACAAGACCGCGATACCAACAGTTTTAAACTCTTAGCATCTGATTTTTCAGAATTGTGTTCGAAAGATCATGGTCTTGTGAATGTTGAATATCAAAATAACGATCTGATTATAAAAAGTCAGTTACCGATAGGTCAACGTCAATATTTATTTTTAGAAAAAACATTTGATGTTGACTTGGACTTGCAGGCAAAAAACAATAAAATCCAGGTAATGTTCCAGGGAATAACCCAAATGCTCATTCACGGATATTGTCTGTTTTATGACGAATATGACTCAAAAATCGATGTTCAATCCTTCAAATTTGGCATTAGAGAAGATTCTATAATACCGAAAAATGCAGCTTATATGAAACTCGCATTCCGAATATCCGGACCCGGCACGACAATTTTTAAAGCTGCAGAGTTTGGAGAAGATCTCTCAAGCCAAATCAAGGGTGGAAGTTATTTAGCCAGATCCAATGCAGCAGTATTAACTACTCTTTACCCCGCTCCTGATGATTTATACAGACGTATGTTCGTTCATAAGCGCCTTACTGAATATAAAGACAACGGAAAACTTATGGATGTTCTATGTATAAATCAGTGCACTAATCTTCGTGAATTTGAAGGAATAAATGTTATGGAGGTAAAACCCGAGTTCTTGAAAATCGCATTGGAAAATAACTCCATCGATACTGTATGTGTTCATATGATGATGCCTATTATTTGGGAGGCTTTAAAATTCTTTGTGAAATCAACCCGCATTTTAATTTGGGTTCACGGTGCAGAGATTCAACCTTGGTGGAGAAGAGAATATAACTTTAATACCGATGCTGAACTCAGAAAAGCCAAACTTCATTCTGAAAAAAGAATGGCTCTTTGGCAAAAAGTCTTCAAAGCGGCAGAAAACAATCCTAATATACATTTTGTTTTTGTTTCTGAATACTTCAGAGATGAAATATTTGAAGATTATAAAATCACACTCCCCGAAGAACAATATTCCATTATTCATAACTGTATTGATACCGAACAGTTTAACTATGTTCCCAAAAAATCGGAAGATAGAAAGAAACTTTTATCAATCAGACCATATGCCAGCAATAAATATGCCAACGACTTAACAGTTAAAGCTATTTTAGAACTTTCAAAAGAATCATGGTTTAATGAACTTGATATAGCTCTGTACGGCAGCGGCGAATTATTTGAAAAAACCTTGGCTCCGCTTAGAGAATTCAAAAATGTTAAAATCGTAGAAACCTTCCTCACTCAGAATGAAATTGCCGAATTGCACAAACAGTACGGTGTATTCTTAACTCCAACACGTATGGATTCACAGGGAGTATCCCGTGATGAAGCAATGTCATCAGGTCTTGTGCCCGTAACAAACGCCGTTACTGCTATACCTGAATTTGTTGATGAGGATTGTGGTATTTTAGCAGCAGGTGAAGATTATATTGGAATGGCTGAAGGCATTAAGAAACTCTACCATAACCCCGAGCTTTTCTTAAAAATGTCCGAAAATGCTGCAAAACGTGTTAGAAATCAAACCTCAAAAGAATTTACCATAAAAAAAGAACTGGATTTAATATTTTCAGAAAACAATCAAATTAAAGGAGAATGAAAAATGAAAAAGTATTTATTACCGGAAAGCGGGAATTTTTACAAAGCAAACCTTCATAGCCATTCAAACGTCTCTGATGGTAAACTTTCACCTGAAGAAATGAAACAGCATTTTATTGATCATGGTTATTCAATTTTGGCGTATACCGACCATGATATTTTCATTCCGCACAATGATTTGACAGATGAAAATTTCTTGGCGCTCAACGGCTACGAAATGGAAATGAACGAGTTTGAAGATCCTTTCTGGCTTACTAAAACCTGCCATTTGTGCTTAATTGCTTTAGAACCGGATAATTTCAAGCAGGTTTGCTTTAGCGGCACAAACTATATGTTCGGCAATTCCCCTAAATATGTTGACAAAGCTGAGGTTGATGAGGATAGCGCAAACTTCGTTCGTTCTCACACTCCTGAATGTATAAACGAAATAATTAAAACCGGTCGTGAAAAGGGATTTTTTGTAACATATAATCATCCCGGTTGGTCTTTAGAGGATTATTCAGACTATATAAAATATGAAAATATGAATGCAATGGAAATTTGCAATTTTGGCGCATTTAACTGTGGTTTTGGTGACTATAACCCCCGAGTTTATGATGATATGCTCCGCGCAGGTAAGCGGATTTTCTGTATTGCGGCAGATGATAACCACGGATTGCATGATGCTTTCGGTGCTTTCACCGTTATCAAGGCTGATAATTTAGAATACCGTACAATCACGAAAGCTCTTGAAGATGGCAACTTCTATGCATCACAAGGACCTGAAATTAAGGAACTTTGGTATGAAGACGGCAAGTTGCACATTAAGTGCTCTCCTGCCGCAAAGGTTATTTTCAGCACCGGTATCAGAGCTACTCACACCGTTACCGCATACGATGATAAATCGATAGAATATGCATCTTGGGATATTTCCGGATTACCCGAACACACCTATGTCAGAATAACTGTTACAGACTTTAACGGAAAACACGCAAACACAAATGCTTATTTCATTGATGAATTGATTAAAGACTAAACAAAAACCTCGACACTTTTGATGTCGAGGTTTTTAATTACTTATTCTTATTACAAAATTCTTTCGGTGTTAGACCTACATTCTTCTTAAACACTGTTGAAAAATAAAGAGGGTCGGTAAAACCTGAAAGTATGGCTACGTTTTTGATTGAATCTATACCGTGTTCAAACAATGAAACCGCATATTTAATACGCAGACTTCGTAAATACTCAGTATAGCCTATCCCCATTTTCACTTTAAATAAATGCGATACATATTTAGGATTATAATTGAGTCTTTCCGCCATCGTTTTTACCGAAAGTTCACTATCAGTAAAGTTTTCTTCAGTAAATTCGATTATTTCATCAACAATACCGTTAGAAGCAGTCATATTACCAAAAAGCCTTGAAAAAGTGTAAAGCAAGATACTTTCAGATGCCAAATCAATAGTGGATTCGGAAGCTCTTGAAAGACTTTCGTGCCATAACGGAATTATACCGTCTAAACCCTTAAAATCACGATTTTTTTGAGTGATATTAAATCTACGGAAAAGTTCATCTGAACGTGCCCCCAAAAAATCGATATACATATACTCTGTATTCGCATCGCATTCTGCAGAAAAATATTCTCCGCAAAATCCAAAAATCAAACTTCCGCTCTCAAAATCAATGCTTTTATTATCAAAAGAAAATCGACCTTTTCCGTTAACCACCAAAATAACGCGATGCTTATTAAGACGGCTTTTTAAAGCTATTTCCTGCTTATCCGATTCCAAAACAAAACATGAAACGGTAAAATTCGGTGAAACATCCGACGATATAAATTTACAAATATTTTTAGTTTTCAAGTTTAACACCTCAATTTCAACTTTATATTACTATATTTCTTTTGTTTTTTCAAGCAAAATCTAACTATTTTAAATGAATATTGGGAAATTTTCCATTGTTTTGTTATGATTTTTTTGTTATACTAAAAACACTTAAGTCAGGGAGGTTTTTTATGGAAAGAATCAAAATAGGTATTTTCGGCGCAGGACGAGGTATGGATTTGTCAAAAAACTTTTTGCTACTCAACTGCGATATCGTTGCTGTTTGCGACGACCGTCCGGAGCGCAGAGAACGAATCACTAAGGAATTAGGTAATTCTGTTGCTGTGTACGATAATTTTGACAGTTTTATTGAACACGATATTGATGCAGTAATACTCGCAAACTTTTTCCATGAGCATACCCCATATGCAATTAAATGCTTTGAAAAAGGAATACACGTATTTTCAGAATGCATAAGCAATGGTACCATGGCAGAAGGTGTTGAGCTTATCCGCGCTTTTGAAAAGAGTAATTCTATTTATATGCTTGCAGAAAATTACCCGCAAATGAAATTTAACCGCGAAATTCACCGCATAAGCAAGGGTGGAACCTTAGGTAAAATTCTTTATGCTGAGGGTGAATATAATCATCCCGGAGACCCAAATGATGTAACATTCAAGAAAATATACAACTATTTTCCTGAACATTGGCGTAATTTTTTGCCAAGAACATATTACATTACCCATTCATTAGGTCCTATAATGTGGGCAACCGGTGCCACACCCAAAAAGGTAATCGGTTTTGCAGTTTTTGCCCCTGCCGAAGGTGATATACCAACCGCAAGCTATGGTGGCGACCGCACAGCGATTATCACCACACAGAATGATGATGGCTCTGTTTTTAGGGTAACCGGTTGCGCCGCGTTCGGCGGTCATCATAACGCCTATCGCGTTTGCGGCACGGAGGGTCAGATAGAAAACCTTCGTGGTATGGGTGATAAGGTTATGCTTCGATACAACAATTGGAGCAAGCCCGAAAATATGAATGAAATCAATTGTTACGAACCCGAGTGGAATGACAAGGATGAAGACCTCATTAAAACAAGCGGTCACGGAGGAAGCGATTATCTTACTGCGCGTTATTTCCTCGAATGTATAAGAGAAAACCATCAGCCCGAGCATCCGTTTGATGTTTATTCCGCTGTTGCGATGTCTTCCACAGCTATACTCGCTCACCGCTCTATGCTAGATGGCGGAAAGCCTTATGATATCCCGGATTTTACACTTGAAGAAGAGCGTGTGAAATATGAAAACGACCGCCTATCCCCTTTCCCTAAGGATGACGGCAGTCGAGATGTTCCCTGCTGTTCAGTGCCGGACTTTAAACCCACCGAGCAGCATATTGCAAATTTTAAAAAAGTTTTGGGAATTGATTAGCAAAAAATTCAAAATCATAAATCAAAAAAGCTGTAAAAATGTTTATACACTTTTACAGCTTTTATTTCTTTTTTATCCAAAAACCACTTCACAGGTGAATTTCTTTTCGCCTTCTATATTTTCACCCCTCACCACACAGGTTTCTTCATTTGAAACAACGGTAAGCTTTAATTCCTCACCCTCTAAAACCTCTTTATGATAATCTATCTGGAAAGATTTTATCGGTTTTGAATCGGGATTTATTGCATTAATTGCAAAATCCGCATATCTCGTGTTGTTTACATGGTTATTCATATCAATATCGGTAAATCCGGGCATTGCCTTAGTTTCTGTAATCGCACCCGCAATATCCCTGATTTTTCTTAATTTTTCATCCAAACCCAATTCACTCAAATATTCAAAATCTTCGGGGAAAACACTGCTACCAAGAGCTAATGCACGGGTTTCACTATTGATTACCATCCAGTCCGAGCTACCTCTTACAGCGATTTCACCCTTGCTGTTATAAATCAGATGCTCTCTTCTGAAAATAAATCTTTGGGGAGCAAGCGGCCAGGTTTTAACCGTTACGGTGGAATATCTATCAACCTCTTTTTCAACCACAAACTTTGTTCTTGCTATTACCCAAAGCAAATTGCGTTTTAAAAGTGCATCAAAGCCTATACCGATTTCTTCGGCGTGATTACCCGCCACATCTTGAAAAAGCTCAAGTATTGCGCGTGGGGTTAATTTTTCATTTTTATCAAAATCAGCAGAACGCAAATAATATTCTCTTAAAAACTGCATTTTAAAATCTCCAAACATTAAACTATATGTTTATTATACGATTTTTACTTTAAAAAAGCAATACATTAACTTTATATTCTTGTAGTTTTCAAAAATCTTCTTAATCTATATTAAACTTGAATTATATTTTCGATTGAATTATAATATTTGTACATTGTTTGGGGTGATATGATGAGAAGGTTTATTTTAGGCACCGATTGGTGGACTGATTGTGATGATGTTGTGGCACTTCGTATACTTGCGCGCGCCCACCAAAATAATGAAATTGAATTACTTGGCATAATTATAAACGGTTGCATGGAGTATAGTGTAACCTCTATGGAGGGATTTTTAAATACCGAGGAAGTATATGATATTCCAATAGGTATTGACCTTGAAGCAACCGATTTTGGCGGATTACCACCTTATCAAAAGCGGTTATCAGCCCATTCGGTAAAATTTAAAAGCAATACCGAAGCAGAGGATGCTGTTAAACTTTACAGAACTATTCTGTCAAACGCAAGTGAGCCTATTGAACTTATTGAAATTGGCTATCCTCAGGTTTTGGCAAATCTTTTGAATTCAAAGGCGGATGATATTTCTCCTCTTGACGGTATAAGCCTTTTCAAAGAAAAGGTTTCTAAAATATGGATGATGGCAGGAAAGTGGGATAATAACCCCGACAAAGAAAATAATTTTGCCCGAAATGACCGCTCAAGAAAAGCTTCTAAAATCTTCTGTGAGCTTTGCCCTGTGCCTGTTACTTTTCTTGGTTGGGAGGTTGGAAACACTGTAATCACAGGCGGTAATTTAAGAGGTAGTGATCCCGTGTATTTAGCTCTTTGTGACCATGGTTCTTCTAACGGTCGCTCCTCTTGGGACCCGATGTTATGTCTGTTAGCACTTAATGGAGACGAAGAGGAAGCGGGTTACAGCATAGTTCGCGGTAAGGCTTCGGTGAATGAAATCACGGGCGAAAATTGGTTCCAAAAAGACGAAAACGGACTTCATTCTTATGTAATAAAAGATTTTGAGGATTTATATTATGAAAACGAAATCAATAAATTAATCAAATAGTCAAAGGGATTGCTTTATTATATAGAGCAATCCCCATTTTATTTGATATAAAGTGTTATTTTACTTGACTAAACCACAAAATATGGTGTATAATGAATATAATTATAATTTGATTTTAATTGATAATTTCACTTTGAGGAGTATTAGAAAATATGGCAAAAACTAAGGTCGAATACGGTAACGAAAGTATCAGCCAGCTTAAAGGCCCCGACCAGGTGCGACTTCGCCCTGCGGTTATTTTCGGGTCGGACGGACTTGACGGTTGCGAGCATTCGGTATTTGAAATAATTTCCAACTCAATAGATGAAGCGCGTGAGGGTTATGGTAATAAAATTATTGTTACCAAATATTCTGACGGCTCGGTAGAGGTGCAGGACTTTGGGCGAGGCGCTCCCGTTGATTATAACAACAAGGAGCAACAGTATAACTATTTCCTCCTTTTTGAAACCTTGTATGCCGGCGGTAAATATAACACCAATAACGGCGGTGACTATGAGTATTCAATAGGTCTTAACGGCTTGGGCTTGGCTTCAACACAGTTTGCCTCTGAATTTATGGATGTTGAAATCAAGCGTGACGGCTTTAAATATAATCTCCACTTTGAAAAGGGCTTTAATATCGGCGGTCTTAAAAAGGAAGAATATTCCGGTAAGGATACGGGAACTAAAATTCATTGGAAGCCTGATTTGCAGGTATTTACCGATATTGACATCCCCTCTGAATATTTTATTGATACCTTAAAGCGTCAAGCGATTGTAAACGACGGATTGCTATTCATTTTTAAAGAACAACAGGGTAGTAAATTTGTTCAGCAAGAAATTATCTACAACAACGGCATTAAGGATTATGTAAACCAATTCGTCGGTGAAGAGCGACTCTCCTCTGTTCAGTTCTGGCAGACAGAAAGAAAAGGTCGCGACCGTGAGGACAAGCCTGAATACAAGGTTAAGATAAATGCGGCGCTTTCTTTCAGCAACCGCAACACTCTTAAGGAATATTATCATAACTCTAGTTGGCTTGAGCATGGCGGCGTTCCCGAAAAAGCAACCCGTATGGCGCTCACCTCTCAAATTGATGCTTATATAAAGCAGACCAATAAATATAAGGGTAACGAAAGCAAAATAACCTTTTCTGATGTTGAAGAATGTCTGGTGCT
>JAZTXU010000023.1:0-8175 GCA_045636565.1 Acutalibacteraceae bacterium | reverse complement strand
CATAACAACATTTTCGATTTCCTCATCGATTACAGCTGCAGTCTTTTCAGAGTAGTTAGGAGTTGAGGAAAAATCGCGTCCTAAGAATACTTCATTATTATCATTACCATAAGAAACAAGACCTAATCTGTCACTCATACCAAATTTGGTAACCATCTTGCGCGCCAGATCGGTAGCTCTATCGATATCATTTGAAGCGCCTGTGCAAACATCATCCTGAGTGAGTTGTTCTGCTGCACGACCGCCAAGCAAGGAGCAAATCTGCTCAAGCATCTGTTTTTTAGAAGTATGGCCTTTTTCTTCTGTGGGGATATACATTGTATAACCTGCCGCCATACCGCGACGGATAATAGAAATCTGATGAACGGGATCTTGTGTGGGTAAGAAATAGGAAACTACCGCATGACCTGCCTCGTGATAAGAGGTGACCATTTTATCTTTCTCTGAAACCACGTGAGATTTCTTTTCTGCACCCATTACAACCTTGATGGTTGCTTCTTCAATTTCGGTTTGAGTAACAGCCTTTTTGCCATGACGGACCGCAAGTAAAGCCGCCTCATTGAGGAGGTTTTCAAGGTCTGCGCCTGTAAATCCCGAGGTTGACTTTGCAATATTCGCAAGATTTACATCAGGACCCAAAGGCTTTCCGCGTGAATGCACCTTGAGAATTTCCTCTCTTCCCTTAACATCGGGGTAATTTACGGTAATCTGACGGTCAAATCTACCCGGACGAAGTAATGCCTTATCAAGAATATCAGGACGGTTGGTTGCAGCCATAACAATTACACCTTCGTTTGCTCCAAAACCATCCATCTCAACAAGCAACTGATTAAGGGTTTGTTCTCTCTCATCGTGACCGCCGCCAAGACCGGCGCCTCTCTGTCTGCCAACAGCATCAATTTCATCGATAAATATAATTGCAGGAGCATTCTTCTTTGCTTCGCCAAAAAGGTCACGCACACGTGAAGCACCCACACCGACATACATTTCAACAAAGTCAGAACCGGAAATTGAGAAGAAAGGCACACCTGCCTCACCTGCAACTGCACGAGCGAGCAATGTTTTACCAGTGCCTGGAGGGCCAACAAGTAAAACACCCTTAGGGATTCGAGCACCTAATTCGTTAAACTTTTTAGGGTCTTTAAGGAAATCAACAATTTCGCTCATTTCCTCTTTTTCTTCATCTGCGCCTGCAACATCGGCAAAAGTGGTTTTCTTATTAGGATCTGCCTTGCGAGCCTTGGATTTGCCAAAGCCCATCATCTTGTCGCCACCAAAAGAAGAATTTATGGAAGCGTTCATACGCTTCATAATAAAGAATCCAAAGAAAAGCAACAAACCGAACATAAGAATCGTGGGTAAAAGGCTTGTAATCCAAGCGCCCTCACCGCCACGCTTTAGGTTATAAACTATATCATCCTTAGTGCCTTCGGTTGAATCGTTGATTTCGGCTATTTTTTCACTTACATCGTAAAGGAAGATATCAGGGTCTGCCACCTCATAACTATAAACCTTCGGTTTTGCGCTTTTATCATCACGTTTGCTATAAGTAAGTTCACCACTGTAAAGATTAAGTTCAAAATTTGAAATTTCATTATTTTTAACCATTCCGACAATTTCGGAATATTTTTTGTCATCGGCTTTTTTGGCAAAGTGCGATACCGACATTACAGTAAATATTAATACAATCGGTATACCGATATACAAAAGCACATTTTTTAAATTCTTCAAAAAATTAACCCCTTTCTTATTTGCCTGAGTAAACCTCAGGAGAAAGAATACCTACATAAGGTAAATTTCTGTATTTCTCATTATAATCGAGCCCGTAACCCACAACAAATTCATCGGGCACCTCTTTACCAACATAATCTGCAGAAATATCCGCCCTTCTGTTTGCGGGCTTATCAAGAAAAGCACAAACCTTAATGCTTGCAGCGTTTCTCTGCAACAAGACATTTTTGAGATATGACAATGTAACACCGGAATCAAGTATATCTTCTACAAGAAGTATATCACAACCCTCGGGATTTATGTCCAAATCCTTCTTGAACTTAACAACACCTGTTGTTTTTGTGCCGCTGTAAGATGATACTGCCATAAAATCAATTTCGCAATCACAAGTTATATTACGCATAAGGTCTGCCATAAATACAACTGCACCTTTAAGCACACTTACAAGGAAAAGTTTTTTATCCTTATAATCCTCAGAAATTTGCTTTCCCAAACGCTCACAGATTTCCTTGATTTCCGCTTCAGAAACTAAAACCTTTTCAATTCCTTCCATTTCTTTCTCCTTAAATTTCCTTTATTTTTCAACCTTTATTTTTAAAATTCTTTTTGTTTTACTATCAACCGCGCATCTCTGCGCCACTCCCACATCGCATACCCAAACAACACCTTCATCATCCTGTAAAACAGGCAATTTATCACGAATTTCTGCGGGTATTTTATTTTCACTCATTATTTTGTTAAGTCTTTTGGTACAACCACGGTTTTTAAGACGGATACTATCTCCCTCACACCTTGTCCTACAAACCAATTTGCCTTTAATTTTATCACAGTCAATCGAGTTATTTAATAACAAATTATTAATTTTTTCCGTTTTTTTTACTTTCTCGATGCTACATTCCTCAAAATCAACCGAAAAGCAGATATTTTCATCGTTTTTTCTGTTTTCCTTAATAAAAAGTTTGTTATCTGATACTATTGCGGAACAGTTTTTCGGTATACTGGTTTTACCACCTGAAATCACCGCAAGTATCGCATTTATATGAATGTTTTCGAGTGATATATCATTTCTCACATTTTCCACATAAATTTTAACAACCCTTTTGGCAACAGAAATATGAAGCGTTGAAAAACCGTTAAGTTTAAGTTTCCCATTTTCATCAATATTTTCAGTTACATATTTTTCTGCCAAACCATCAAGAAAATCGGCATCTTCACGCAGGTTCTCGGTCATTCTTAAAACCGATTGCTCAACAGAGGGATTAATTTCCTTTAAAACAGTAACAACATTATGTCGGATTTTATTTCTTGTATAATTGTCGGTTAAATTTGTACTGTCGGTCACGAAAGGTATATTATGCGATTTGCAATATTCCTCAATCTGTGCGCGGGTACATAAAATAAGGGGTCTTATAATCCTGTCCCGTTTATAAGGAATTCCGCAAAGACCGCTAAGGGCTGTACCGCGTGATAAATTAAAAAACACTGTCTCAATATTATCACTTGCGGTATGTGCGGTTGCAATAACACCGTTTGAAACTCGCTCTAAAAACTCATAACGAATTTCTCTTGCGGCAAGCTCGGTTGAAATTGCCTTTTCGCCGGCAATTTTCGGTATATCTGCTCTTTCACAAAGCAATGGGATATTTAGAATGGCACATTGTTTCTTTACAAATTCCTCATCTCTTAAAGCCTCTTCGCCCCTTATCATATGATTAAGATGAGCGGCACTTAACTTAATATTAAGTGTTTCTTTAAGTGAATTAAGGGCATATAAAAGTGCCATGGAATCCGCCCCGCCCGAAAGAGCAACGGTAACATCTTCGCCTTCACATTTCAAAAGGTCAAACCTTTCAATTGCCTCTAAAACTAATTTTTCCATTATCTGAACACATCCACAGAAGTAAAGCGTGTGAACTGACCGTCCCAATAAAGGTCAACCGTACCGATTTCACCGTGACGGTTTTTAGCAACAATACATTCAGCCTTATTGGGGTCTGCCTTATCCTCATCATCGGTTTTCTCGTTATCATAATAGGTATCGCGGTAAAGGAAAAGCACTATATCAGCATCTTGCTCGATAGAGCCGGATTCACGAAGGTCAGAAAGCGCGGGTTTATGTGATTTACCCTTTGTTTCGGTACCACGAGAAAGCTGAGCACAAGCAATTACGGGAACTTTAAGTTCCTTTGCCATTATCTTAAGATTTCTTGTAATTTCAGAAACTTCCTGTACGCGGTTTTCAGTCTGTCTGGCAGATTTCATAAGACCTAAGTAGTCAATAACAACCAAATCAACCTTTTTCATACGTCTGAGTTTCGCTTTCATCTCAGGTACAGTAATTGCTGAGGTTTCATCAAAGTAAATATCTGCCTTTGAAAGATTTTCACCCGCTTGTGTTAGTCTTGCCCATTCATCGTTTTCTAGTTCGCCTGTACGGAGTTTTTCGCTCTTTATACCTGCTTCACTTGATAACATTCTCTGCGCTAACTGGTCGCGGGTCATTTCAAGAGAGAAAAAACAAACTGTTTTACCCGTTCCAACAGCAACATTTCTTACAATGTTAAGCGCAAACGAGGTTTTACCCATACCGGGACGTGCACCTAATATAATAAGGTCTGACTTATTGAGTCCCGTTATCATTTTATCCAGTGCACTGATTCCACAAGGTATACCTATGTAATCGTTTCTGGTTTCAGGATCTGACATTTTTGAAAGACGATCATAAGTTTCGTTCTCAATTACTGATTTAATATGTGTAAGACCACTGACTTCTCTGCCCTGCCTGATTTCAAAAATACGTTGTTCGGCAGAATCTATCAATTTTTCAGAATCAAGGGTGTTTTCATTTATATCCTTAATAATATCCTGTGCGGCAGTCATAAGAGAACGCGCGTAATAACGTTCCCTTATAATAGCAACATAAGTCAGCACATTAGCAGCAGAAGGTACAATCTGCACCAACTGTGTTAAATAAGCCTTTCCGCCTGCCTCATCATAAACACCATCTTTTTTAAGTTTTTCAAGAAGAGATACAAAATCAATAGTCTGGCTAAGTTCATACATTGAAGCCATTGCTTTGTAAATCTCTTTATGCTGGGGAATATAGAAAAACTCCGTTTTCATCAACACCGCAACATCGTTGAGGCATTTGGGGTCAATAAGTATTGCACCCAAAACAGATTGTTCTGCTTCAACTGAATAAGGCAGTCTTCCACCGTCAAGATTATAAATAACTTTTTCTTCAGCCATATTTTTATTCCGTAACCTTTACATTAACCTTAGCTATAATTCCCTGATACAGTTTGATTTCTGCGGTATATTCACCGTAATTTTTAATATCTGCAACATTCATTTTTTTGCGGTCAATCTCAACATTTAGGCTCTTTTTAATTTCAGCAGCAATTTCTTTTGAGGTTACCGCACCGAAAAGTTTTCCGCTGCCGCCAGCCTTTGCCTTAATAACAACGGTTTTTCCTTCCAGTTTAGCGGCGGTTTCTTTTGCCGCATTAATTTCTTCCTTTTTATGATGAGCTGCTGCTTCCTCACGATTTTTAAGTTCGTTTAAAGCTGTATTGTCAGCCTCAATAGCGAGTTTCTTTGGGAACAAGAAGTTTCTTGCATATCCGTCAGATACATTGCAAAGTTCACCTTTTTTTCCGTGGCCCTTTACATCTGCCAATAAAATTACCTTCATATTATATTTCTCCTTTTTAAACTTCCATTATAATAGGCAGCACCATAGGACTGCGCTTTGTTTTTGTGAATAAGAATTTAGCCACACCGTCTTTGATGCGAAGTTTTGTTGTGTTCCAATCACGCACATTTGTAACATAACAACGCTCTAAAACATCGCAGACTACCTCGCGAATTTCTGTCATAAGTTCTTCGGATTCCTTAACATAAACGAATCCTCGAGAAATAATATCGGGACCTGAAATGACCTCACGGGTTATTCTGTCCATCGACATGGCAACGATTATAATACCATCATCGGATAAATGCTTTCTGTCTCTCAAAACTATACTTCCGACATCTCCGACGCCGAGACCGTCAACCATCACTCTGCCTGCGGGCACACTCTCGTTGCAAACCATTTTATCTCGACTCAGTTCAATAACACCGCCGTTTGCCGAAACCAAAATGTTTTCTTCGGGTATTCCCATTTGTAAAGCCAAGTTTGCATGTTTCATTAAATGCTTCTGTTCACCATGAAGCGGTATTACATACTTAGGCTTAACCACACTCATCATAAGCTTTAATTCTTCCTGACAAGCGTGTCCCGAAACGTGAACATCATACATTCTTTCATATACAACGTTAGCACCGCTCTTCATAAGTTCATTGATAACCTTGCTTACTAACTTTTCGTTACCTGGAATCGGTGTTGCTGAAATAATTATCATATCGCCTGGGATTATATCAATCTGCTTATGGTCAGAAAAAGCGATTCTGTGCAAAGCAGAAAGCGGCTCACCCTGGCTGCCCGTTGTTACTATAACAATTTCGCCCGGCTCATAATATTTTACATCTGCAACATCGATAAGCACATTTTCAGGCACATTTAAATATCCCAGTTCGTCTGCAACATTAACAACATTTATCATACTTCTGCCCGAAACCGCCACCTTTCGGTTGCAGTTTACCGCTTCATCAATAATCTGTTGAATACGATGGATATTTGAAGAGAAGGTTGCAACGATTATTCTGTGACCCTCTGCCTTATTGAAAAGATTTGAGAAAGAACCGCCCACCAACTTTTCGGAAGCAGTGTATCCCATTCTTTCGGCATTGGTTGAATCGGCAAGTAATGCTAAAACTCCCTGCTTTCCATATTCGGCGAATCTACCGATATCTATAACGTAATCATCAATAGGTGTTGTGTCAATCTTAAAGTCACCCGTATGCACAACTGTTCCGGCAGGACAGGTTATTGCAAAACCCACTGCATCGGGAATTGAATGATTAACATGTATAAACTCAACCGTGAACTTGCCGAAACTCACCTTTTCGCCCGGCTTTATAGTATTAAGTTTGGCATCTCCTAAAAGTTTATGCTCTTTGAGTTTTCCTTCAATAAGACCAATCGTAAGTCTTGTGGCATAAATCGGTATATTAAAATCTCTGAGCAAATAAGGGATGGCACCTATATGATCTTCGTGACCATGGGTTACCACCATACCCTTAATTTTATCTTTATTTTCAAGAATAAAACTGAAATCAGGTATTACAATATCAATACCCGGCATATCCTCATCAGGGAATGACATACCGCAGTCAACCAAAAACATTTCACCGTCATACTCGTAAAGGGTGATGTTTTTTCCTATCTCACCAAGACCGCCTAATGGTATAATCTTTACAGGTTTTGGAGGTTCCATCTTCGGCGCAGGCTTTTTATATGATTGATTTTTGTTAGAGTAAGATTTTCTCTTATGGCCTGTTTGCTCGCTGTTATTTTTCTTTCCTTCAAAACCTTTGCGTGAGTTTTGCTTTTTATTGTTGTTTGTATATCCTTTTTTTGCTTTATTCCCTTTATTATTTTTTTCATTATTTAAAGGTACTTGATTCATTAAAAATAATTCCTCCGTATAAATGTAAAAAGTTATATTATGTACTTTTAGTACTGCATCTCAAAACAAATACAAATATATTATAAACCGAAAAATATATTTGTAATCAAAATCAATCAGTCAGTTTATTATAAATATCCATAATTTTTTTAAGTCTGTGATTAAGGCCTGAAACTGTGAGCGAATCGGAAGACAGTCTGCAAAGTTCCTTTAATGTGGCATTGGGATTATCTCTCCTTAATAATGCCGCGGTTAAAAGTTCCCCGGGAAGGCTATAAAGCATGTCGTTTTTTTCAAGATAATCAATCGCCGTTCTCTGTTTTATTGAAGCCTCAACGGTTTTCGAAATGTTCGCACTATCACAGTTTCTTGCTCGATTAATATTATTTTTTATGCTTTTCATGATTTTGGTGTCAATTATATTAAGTGTTTGCTTACCCGCACCAATTAAGGTAAGCAAATCTTCAATAGTATTGCTTTCCTTGGAGTAAATTTGTACTCCTGTTTTGCGATTTACTTTACGCATGGTAATCCCGCATTCAAAAAGTAAACAAAGCAATTCGTCTGCTATTTTTTCGTCTTTAATATTAAATTCGGCACGGTATTCTTTTTCAGGGTCATTAATATTGCCGCAAGCCAAAAAAGCGCCTCTTATAAAACTTGCCAAACAACAATCCCTTACAAAAAGAGTGCGATCAATAATATTTTCTTCCATGCCAAAATCCTGCGAGGCTAAAATTTTAAGTCTTTCAGATTCTGAGGTTATTTCTGCTTTATATGTCGGTTTAACGGCACCGCCGCACGAAAGTTCGGGTCGGATTCTGTAAACCTCATAAACTAAATTGCAATATAATTTTGCAACATTTTCATTAGT
>JAZTXU010000022.1:0-19428 GCA_045636565.1 Acutalibacteraceae bacterium | reverse complement strand
GTTACAAGGTCGAACAATTCTTGTACTCACAACTATAAGAAGTATGGTAGTTGCGGTTGCGGTGGCGGTTATGGTAACTATGTTACTATAAACCATGGTACTAAGGATGGAAAAACTTACGTTGTAACTTATGGTCATATGACAAGCGCTGCTGTGAGTTCAGGTGCAACAGTAAAAAAAGGTCAGGTTATAGGTTATGTTGGCACAACAGGTTGGTCAACAGGATATCACTTGCATTTTGGCATTTCTGTTAATGGAGTATGGCGCAATCCGATGAATTATTATTCTAAAGTTAAATAATATATATTCAGCCGTCACGGTTTTGAGTGTGACGGCTGATGTTTTGAAGTTAGGGATGAAAATATGAAAACCTTCAGAATCATTGCAACGGTTTTGCTTGTTGCCTGGATGGTTATGATTTTTTGCTTTTCAGCACAGACCGCGGCAGAATCTTCAGGTACAAGCGGCAGGTTTATAACTTCTGTTGTGAAATTTTTTTACTCCGAATTTGATGAGATGAGCAAAGCAGATCAAATTTCGCTTATAGAGTCACTTCAGTTCGTGGTAAGAAAAGGTGCCCATATTACTGTTTATGCCGTTTTAGGAGGTCTTGCCTTCGCAACGGTTATGACCTATAAAAAGTTGAAATTTAGTTTGAGATTATTTTTTAACATAATAATTTGTGTTCTTTATTCTGTAAGCGATGAAATTCATCAATCCTTTGTATCGGGCAGAAGCTGTGAAATTAGAGATGTGATTTTTGATTCTTCGGGTGCACTGGCAGCAATTTTATTTTTGATTTTGGTTACAAGGTGTAAAAGGCTGTATAAATATGTGTATAACGGTGATTTGATGAACAAAAAAGAGTTAAGGGCTTTATATAATGATGCTTACAAAAAAATAGAAGCACTCACTGCCGAACTTGAAAGCACTAAATTTAAAAACGAAGCTTTGAATGCAAAGGTTAAAGAATTAGAATCTAATGTGCCACAGATTGTTGAAGTTGATTCACCTGCTGAAACAGTTGGAATAACTGTTGATTCAAAAATATGTGATAACAAGGCATTTATTGATCCTCAAAAAGAGCTTGGAGCAAAGGCAATTGGCAGAATAATTGTAAATGCCGCTAATTATTGTAATAAGTTGACTAAAATGGGTGAAACTCGCGATGTCAAAGAACTTATAAACCTTATTTTAGGTAGAACTGAGGTTGCAAAAGCGGAGATTTTAAATATAATAACTGCAGAAAAAGAATTTGAAGAAATGAAGATTCTTGTAAAAAGTGAAGAAGCGGAAGCCGAGGATTATTTTATAAGTGTGCTCGGTCAAATATAATATAGAAAAAGCGTTAGAAATGAAATTACATTCCTAACGCTTTTTAAATTATTTAAATTTATTTAATTGATTTTTAAAAGCCTCAAAGGTGGCGCTGCTTATATCGTGCTCCATTTTACAGGCATCTTGCGAAGCTGTTTCACGATCAACTCCGATGCTCACAAGAAAATCAGTGAGAATGTTATGTCTTTCGTAAATATCCATTGCAACTTCAAAGCCTGCAGGGGTAAGGTGTAAGAAACCCTCTTTATCTACCGTTATAAATTCACCTTTTTTTAGAAGACCCACCGCGCGTGAAACACTCGGCTTTGAAAATCCCATATATTCAGCAACGTCCAGAGACCGCACGTTGCCAATTTTTTTTGAAAGCACCAAAATAGATTCAAGATACATTTGACCTGATTCCTGTAAATGCAAATCAATCACTCCAAAGATTTAATGAAATAATAATAACATATCTATTAGAATTATTCAAGTATATTTAAACTTCGATATTCAATTATCAGTATGGGTTTTTGTTATATGCAACTTTTATTTGCAAAGCGCACAACTCATAGCGGTGTTTTTTAGCGAAACCTACAATATTTGGAAATTGTATTGAAATTCTGACAGATTTCGAGTATAATATTACATAATACTATTTTTATAATCTAAAAAGGGAGAAATCGATATGATATGCAAATTCACTTTTAAGCGAATTTTTGCACTGATTTTAAGCACGGTTTTAATATTTAACTGTGTTGGTTTTCAAGCTTTTGCCACAGATTCACAAATTATAGTTTTTGATGAAACCTTGTCTAATTTAGAAGAGCCGCTTAGTCTTACTGAAGCAGAGGTTTCCGGCGCTGCATTTTCATTCTTTGGAATTATGCCTGAAATTTCAGAAGAAAGAGAAATTAAATGGTTCGACCGTATTCATAACAAACCTGAATATGTTGTTGATTTTTATGATTGGTTAGTAGAAAATGAAACTCCAACAGGTGCATTGGTTACAGGTCATGAGCAGATTGTTACCGATGCTAATAAAAAAGAGCACGATGTTCATAAGGTGACAACGTTCTCTGACCCAATTGTTCATACCTTCCCAAATGGTTTTACGATGGACGATATCAGAGCGGTTGCGAGCGAAGTTATTGAGGATAATTTTTATACCGCTGCCGAGTGGATTACCGAGACTTTTGCCGCATTTGACCGCGACCATCCCGAGGCATTCTGGCTTTCCGGTAAAATTAATATTGCTTATAAATCTGTTTTGAATTCAGCAAAATATTTATCCTCTGATACTTTGGAAATTTCATATAAAGAAGAGATTTATTTCTATCTTAGTGATGCTGATTTTGATATACGTTCGAAGGTTTATGCTTCTACTGCTGACCTTAAAAATGTTATATCTCAGGTTAATGCAAAAATTAATAGTATTGTAGCAGGAAATACCGCTACAGATGTTTACGGAAAAATTAAGTATATCAATAAATATTTAACCGAAAATAATTGTTATAACAAATATGCCAATTCTTCCGAATTGTCTCCGATGTCGCATCAAAGTGTAAGTGCTTTGCTTAGCAAAAATGAGATTTTTGCACCCGTTTGTGACGGATATGCAAAAGCATTTAAGGTTTTATGCGATAAGATGGGTATACCTTGTGTTTTGGTTGATGGTTTGAGTGATACAGGTGCACATATGTGGAACAATGTGCAGTTAAATGGTGAATGGTATGCGGTTGACCCGACTTGGAATGACCCGGTGACCTCATCAACCACTAAAAAATCGGGAAAAGAAAATGAAAAATATTTGCTTGTTGGCAGAGAATCTGTTATTGATGGAGTGAAATTTGCTGATAGTCATATAATTAAAAACACAGTTATTGACGGCGGATTTTCATTCCTTAACGGACCTATTGTTTCTAACAAGTCTTATAATACCACCGTTAGTCATTTCTGCAGTTTAAAAAATGGTTTTTGCACTTATTGTTATTCAAAGCAGTATGACACAAATCGCGATACGTATATTACTATCATCGATTTAGTGTATTTAAAGAAAACTTTGCTTGATGATGATAAAAATGGTAACTTGGACTGTGATGCTGACGGTATAGTAAATAGTATTGATTTTGTGGCTTTAAAGAAGTATCTCTGGGAAAATTTCTAATTTCAGATAAATTTTATAAGAAGGCAGAAAATATCTGCCTTCTTTTTTATTTTTCTATTGAAAAATTATATAAAAAATGGTAAAATAATTTAAATATATACATTTATTTGGGGGTGATTTTGTGGGAATGAAAAAATGGTCTGTTTCTGGTTATGATAAAGACTTGGCGAAGGAATTGGCATTTGAATGTGAAATTGACCCCATTGTGGCTTTAATTGCCTCTGCCAGAGGATATACCGATCCAATGGATTTAGAACAATTTATCTCTGATGAAACGGTGTTTTCTGACCCAAAAGAAACCGCCGATATTGTTAAGGCAGCAGATATTATAAATGCAATAATTGAAGATGGCGGTAAAATTGCGGTTTACGGAGATTATGATTGCGATGGTGTTACCGCTACCGCTTTGATGTACAGTTATCTTAAAACTAGAGATGCAGATTGTGTTTATTATATACCTGACCGTTTTTCAGAGGGATACGGTATGAACTCCGATGCGGTTAAAACGCTTGCTGAAAAAGGCGTAAAGCTAATAATTACTGTCGATAACGGAATAAAATGTCATGAAGAAATTGCGCTTGCTAATTCGCTTGGCGTTACAGTTGTTATAACCGACCATCATTTGCCCGATGAAACCTTACCCAATGCTGCTGCTATTGTGAACCCCCATAGAACTGACTGTCCTTCAACATTTAAAGAAATTTGCGGAGCCGAGGTCGCCTTCCGATTAATTTGTGTGATAGAAAACAGAGAACCGGAGGAATTATTACCTTATTTTTCCGATATTTTGGCTTTGGCGGTGCTCGGGGATATTATGCCTCTAACACTTGAAAACCGCACGATCGTTAAATACGGTGTTGAAAAACTTAAAACAGCACCGCTCACAGGACTTTCTGCTCTTCTTAATGTTGCGGGCATTTCACAGGATTCTGTGAATTCAAGCAAAATTTCTTATGGATTGGTACCTCGTATTAATGCGGCCGGCAGAATGGGTAAAGCGGAGCGTGCAGTTGAACTTCTCATTACCGATAATATTATGACTGCTTTGAATATTGCTAATGAAATTGATAATGAAAATACACTGCGCCAGCAAACTGAAAAGAAAATTTTTGAAGAAGCAGTTAAAATAATAGAGGAAAATAATTTTAAGTATGACCGTGTTATTGTTGTAAGTGGTGAAAATTGGCATCACGGTGTTGTTGGAATTGTGGCATCGCGCGTGGTTGAAAAATATGGTGTTCCTGCAATTTTATTGTCAGTTGAAGGTGAAATTGCAATGGGTTCGGGTAGAAGCATTGAAGGATTTTCACTATATACTGCTATTGACTCTTGTAAGGAGTTACTTTTGAAATTTGGCGGTCACTCACAAGCGGCGGGTATTACTTTAGAATCTGCAAAAATTAATGAATTTCGTGAAAAAATGAATGCTTATGCCAGAAATACCGAATATATTGTCCCCAAAATTAAACTTGATTGTAAGCTGAATCCCACTGCACTTTCGGTTGATTTAGCTTTTGCTTTAAAGGATTTAGAACCTTTTGGTGAGGGGAATCCGGTACCGTTATTCGGTCTTTTTGATGTAATACTTCAAAGAATTACACCAATAGGCGGGAATAAACATTTAAGATTATTGTTTTCAAAAGGTTCAAACACTTTTCAAGCCTTATTATTTGGCGTAACTCCTGAAAACTTTTGCTTTGAAATTGGAGATAAACTTGATTTAGCCGTTACTGTTGATGCAAATTTATACAAAGGTGAATATTCAGCCTCTGTGCTAATTAAGGGTATTAGAATGAGCGGCACCGATGATGATAGTTTATTTTCAGAAATTATGTCAGTTAATGACTTTTTTGCGGATAAGCCGTGTGATTATTCATTAATTTTCCCGAGTCGGGCCGATGTTGGCGAGATTTATAAATATATTTCTGAAAAAAATGTCTTGGCCGAGAGAGTTAAATATAATTATATCAACAGTTTAGGGTATGCCAAAACGGTAATATCTCTCCAAACTCTTTTGGAGTTAGGATTGATTACCAAAAACGAAAACGGTGTATTTTCAGCGGTTAAAGATGCAAAGAAAACTGCACTAACCAATTCACCAACCTATAAAATTTTAGCGGAAAGGAGCGGTAACAGTGACTGAACAACATTTAAAAGATTATAACGATTTATATGAGAGTATGCAAAAACTTGGCAAAACTTATGATTTTGATATGATAAAAAAGGCCTTTGAGTGCTGTGTTACTGCTCATGAGGGACAGAAAAGACTCTCCAAGGAAGATTATTATATCCATCCGTTTAATGTGGCAAAAATCATTGTTTCGCTTGGTATGGACAGTCAGTCTATAGCTGCCGCACTACTTCACGACGTTGTTGAAGATACTGAGATTTCATTGGAAGAAATCACCCGTAATTTTGGTGCAGAAGTGGCATTATTGGTTGATGGTGTTACCAAAATCGGTAGACTTAATTTTTCCACCAAGGAGCAGCAACAGGCGGAATCTTTGCGTAAAATGCTTATTGCAATGGGTCAGGATATCAGGGTTATTATTATAAAACTTGCTGACCGACTTCACAATATGCGCACAATTGATTCAATGCCTGAGCAAAAGCAGAGGGATAAATCAGTTGAAACGCTTGAAATTTATGCTCCTATTGCACATCGTCTCGGTATTCGTCCCGTAAAAGAGGAGTTAGAAGATTTAGCAATTAAGCATCTTGATCCTATTGCTTATAACGAAATCGAAAATTCGCTCACTCTTCGAAGTCAGGAAAGAAATCAGATTTTAGAGGATATTAAAAGCCGAATTGAAAACCGACTTAAGGAAGATATGCCTAACCTTCGCGCGGTATATCAAAGCCGTGTGAAATCAATTCATGGAATATATCGTAAAATGTATATTCAAGGCAGAGATTTTGATGAAATTTATGATATTTATGCAATAAGAATCATTACCGATACTGTGGCTGACTGTTATAACATCTTGGGTGTTATGCATGATATGTTCAGACCGATTCCTAACCGTTTTAAGGATTATATTTCCACACCAAAGCCTAATATGTATCAGTCTTTGCATACAACGGTTATTGGCAGAGACGGTATTCCTTTTGAAATTCAGATTCGTACCTTTGAGATGCACCACACCGCTGAGTTTGGTATTGCAGCGCATTGGAAGTACAAAGAGGGTATAACTGAAAACAATGGTAAAATGGAAGAACGTCTTGCTTGGGTAAGACAGATTCTTGAAAGTCAATCTACTACCGATGACGCCACCGATATCGTAAGAAGTATTAAGGTTGACCTTTCACAAGAAGATGTTTTTGCTGTAACTCCAATGGGTGATGTTATAAATCTGCCTGTTGGCGCTACTGTTGTTGACTTTGCTTTTGCTATTCATTCTGCAGTTGGTACTCGAATGTTGGGGGCTAAGGTCAACGGAAAAATTGTTCCTATTAATCATGAGGTTAAAACTGGTGAAGTTATCGAAATTTTAACCACTAATCAAGCAAGTCACGGTCCTTCAAGAGATTGGTTAAATATTGCGGTTACAAGTTCTGCAAAGGCTAAAATCCGTTCATGGTTTAAGAAGGAAAAACGTGAAGAAAATATTGCAACCGGTAAGCTTGATTTCGAAAAAGAGCTCAGAAGAAACGATATTGATATTCCATCCGCTGAATATGCAGAGTATATAGAAGAATTGGCACGTCGCTCAAAACTCGCAAACGGTGAGGAATTTTATGCGGCGATCGGTTATGGCGGAATATTGCTTTCAAAGATTATTCCTCGTGTCAAGGATGATTTTGCCAAGAAGAGTGCTGCGGCAAAGCTTCCTGAAATCGTACCGGTAAATCCTGCCAAAATGGTCAAGTCTTCGGAAGGTGTTATAGTTGAAGGCATTGATAATTGTCTCGTCAAGCTTTCAAAATGTTGTGCACCGCTTCCGGGTGATGATATTATTGGCTTTATAACCCGTGGTCACGGTGTTTCTATCCACAAACGTGATTGCAATAATGTTCCGCGTGATATATCCGCCGCAGAGGAACCTGATAGATGGATTAAAGCCCGTTGGGATGGTTCAAAGTCTGAAGCATTTACTTCAACCTTGCAGGCAATGTTTATCGACCGCGACGGTATAGTAATTGATGTTATGAACGCGCTTAACAATATGCGTGTACCGATTCATAGTATTAACGCCCGTGAAATTAAGGGTGGTAATTGTAGTGTTGTTGTTAATGTTAGCGCAGAAAGTGTTGAGCACCTTCGCAGTATTATTGCCCGTATCGAAAAAATTCAAGGTGTTTTCCACGTAGAAAGGATTAATCAGTAATGAAAGCAGTTATTCAAAGAGTTTTATCTGCATCGGTTAAGGTTGACGGTGAATTAGTTGGGTCTTGCAATAAAGGCTATATGATTCTCCTCGGAGCTGCTGAAGGGGATTCCGAAGCCGAAGCGGAACTTATGGCAAAAAAAGTTTCTTCACTTCGTGTTTTTTGCGATGAAAACGATAAAATGAATTTATCCATATTAGATATTGAAGGTGAGATTCTTGCTATTTCTCAGTTTACCTTATGTGCTGATGTAAAAAAAGGTAACCGTCCCTCTTTTATCAATGCTTTGGAGCCGGTTGCAGCTGAAAAACTTTATAAACTGTTTTGTCAAAAACTTCGTGATTTTGGTATTAAACGTGTTGAAGAAGGAATTTTTGGTGCCGATATGAAGGTTGAACTTATAAATGATGGTCCTGTAACAATTATTTATGATACAGATATTTGGAGGAAAAATGGAAATTAAGGTTTTACCGCTTGGGGACATCCAAGTAAATTGTTATTTGATATCCTCAAATAATGCCGCAATAGTAATTGACCCGGGTTTTTATTCCGATAAAGTTTTTGAGTTTTTGAATAAAAATACGGATAAGGAATGCTTAATTTTGCTTACTCACTGCCATTTTGACCATATCGGTGGGGCAGAGCAGTTGCGAAATAACACAGGCGTTAAAATTGCAATCGGGGAATTTGAAAACAAATATTTATCTGACCCTTCTGTTAATTTAAGCGGTAATTTAGGTGTGCCTATAAAACCGTTTTCTGCAGATTTATTATTATTTGACGGTGAAGAAGTTTCTGTAGGCGATTTGACTTTTAAGGTTATTCACACACCAGGGCACACTTCGGGTTCTGTATCTTATCTTTTTGAAGATGTTTTGTTTTCGGGAGATACTCTTTTTAACTGTTCGATAGGACGTACTGATTTTCCAACAGGAGATTATTTTGTACTTTCTTCATCTATCAAAAAACTATATGAACTTGATGGTGACATATGTGTGCTTTCAGGTCACGGCGAGGCCACAACAATAGAATATGAAAAAATGCACAATCCTTTTGTCAGATAGGAAAAATCATGAAATTATGTTTAGTAAATCATACCTTCAGGTATGAACTCGAAAAATTAATAAGAATATTCTTGCCTTTTGAAAAAATTGAATTTTCTGAAACGGAAGAAATATCCGATTCTTGTGCTATCACAAAGATTATAAATAACAAAACCGCATTTGCGGAACTTTATTTTGGAGACAAAGTTTACAATAAAAACTTACCGCTTGATGAAAACTCAGAAGATTTTGAAAAAGAATGTGAGTTAAAACTTGCAACCGCTCTTTATGACTGTTTTATTGAGGCTACAGGCTATTCTGCACAGTGGGGTATACTTACTGGTGTTAGACCTGCAAAACTCTATTCGCGCCTTTGCAGTACAATGGGTGACGAAAAGGCAACAGAATATTTTAAAAACACACTGCGTGTTAATGATAAAAAAATATCACTCTGCAAGGACGCTACTCGTGGAGAGGATGAAATCACCTCTCTTTCAGGGCCTGATTCTTACAGTCTTTATATTTCAATTCCTTTTTGTCCAACACGCTGTTCTTACTGTTCCTTTGTTTCCCATTCCATAACACAGGCTAAAAAGTTAATACCGGTTTATGTTGAAAAACTTTGCGAGGAAATTAAAGTTACGGCGGAACTTGCCAAAAGAAATAATTTAAAACTTGAAACAATATACATAGGTGGAGGTACTCCTACCGCAATAGAGCCCGATGAGCTTAAAACAATAATGGAGACAGTGTATGAAAACTTTGATTTGGAAAATATCAGAGAATATACTGTTGAAGCCGGAAGACCGGACACTGTAACTGCTGAAAAACTGCAAATCATTAAGGATTTCGGTGCCACAAGAATCAGTATAAATCCACAGACTATGAACGATGATGTGTTAAATGAAATCGGAAGAAGGCATACCGCCGCTGATACTGAAGAAGCGTTTTTATTGGCTAGAAAAATCGGTTTCCAAAACATTAATATGGATTTGATTGCGGGACTACCTACCGACTCAAAGAAAAGTTTTTGCGATACCGTAACTAGGGTGTTAAGACTTAATCCTGAAAGTGTAACTGTTCATTCACTGTCAATAAAAAGGTCTTCCAATATAACAAGAAACGGTGATTTGCCCGAAAAAGAAACAGGGGAAATTGCCTCCTTTATGGTAGACTATGCCCGTGAAAAATTGGCAGAAGAAGAAATTTTTCCGTATTATATGTATAGACAAAGCAAAACTGTGGGCAACCTTGAAAATGTGGGTTATTCTAAAAAAGGATTTGAATGTCTTTATAATGTTTATATAATGGATGAAACTCACACAATTCTGGCTTGCGGTGCTTCTGCTGTAACTAAACTTCGCGAGCCTAATGGTAATTATATTGAAAGAATATTTAATTTTAAATATCCTTATGAATATATTGAACGCTTTGATGAGATTATTTCACGCAAGGACGGAGTGACTTTATTTTATGATAAATACGGTAGGTCAAATTAATGAAATCGCAGCTAACGATCCTAAAAAATTGATTTCGAATGCTGAAAGTAAATACTTGACTGAAATATATACTTTGGCAAAACTAATTGCAGAGAATGACGAAATTAAAATTGTTGCTATTGCGGGACCTTCTGGTTCAGGTAAAACCACAACTGCACATATTCTTTGCGAAAGATTAGAAGAACTAGGCGAGAAGACAGAGGTTGTATCTCTTGATGATTTTTATTTATCTGATGAAGAATTGCCTATTTTGCCTGATGGCACCCAAGACATTGAATCTGTAAATTCTTTGAATTTAGAACTCATAAATAAATGCTTTAATGAAATTATTGAAACTGGAAAAACCGTTTTGCCATGTTATGATTTTGAAAACAAAAAGTGTGTACCAAATTCAAAATGCATTGATATTACAAGCAGAGGTATTATTATTGTTGAAGGTTTGCACGCGCTTAATCCGGTAATTGCAGAATTGGTACCCAAAAATAATATTTTTAAAATTTATATCAGTGCAAATTGTTCAATTGAAGATGATTTCGGTGAACAGATTTTATCCAGCCGACAGATTCGGTTGGTAAGAAGAATGCTTCGAGACCGAATTTTCAGAGGGGCTGATGCAAACCGCACGCTTGAACTTTGGAACGGTGTTGTTTCGGGCGAAAGAAAGTATTTATATTGCTACAAAAACACTGCTGACGCTTTTATTAAAACCTTGCATAATTATGAACCTTGTGTTTTCCGTGATGATTTTTTAGCACTCAAAAAAGAGGTTCTATGTAGCAGTGTGGGTTATGACTATTTTTTACGCACCGCAAGTGCTATTGAGAAGTTCAAACCTATTAGCAAAGATTTGGTACCCAAAAATTCGCTTATTCGTGAATTTATCGGTCCAAAAGAATCTATTTAAAGTCGGAGGTATGATTATGGAATTTTTTGACAATGCTTTAAATAAAGCTAAAGATGCATTAGATATTACCCGTCGCAAAACTGATGAGATTGTAACTATTCAAAAACTTAAATTTGATATCGCATCAACCAAAAGAAAGCGCAGTTATGAGTTGGAAAAACTTGGTGTTATATATTTTAAAATGATTCAGAATGAAGATATAGAGGATGAGGAAATTCTGAGTCTGGTTGAAGGAATTAAGGAAAAAACTTTAAAAATTAAAGAATTGCGCTATGAAATAGATAGTGCTAAGGAGAATAATAATGACGAAATTTAAAATAGGTATTGTTGTTGCTGATGCTGATGAATACAAATCGATTTTAGAATTTTTAAATGATAGGGAATATGAAGATTATTCGTTCTTAAACCGAATAGGTCATAAGTTTTATCTTGAAAAAAACGGTGCTACTGCTGAGGTTATTTCCATTCTTTGCGGAATCGGTAAAGTAAACGCTACCGCCGCCGCTATGCATCTAATTGATATAGGTTGCAATATTATTATGAATTACGGACTTTCGGGAGGTATTTCAGGTATATCACGTGGTGAGCTTATGGTGTGTGACAGATTTTTGGAACACGATTTTGACCTTACCGGAATTGGTTATAAGCCCTGCGAAAAACCTTCTCAGAAATATGTTTACCAAGCTGATTTAAAATTAGCGGAATTGTTTTTAGAAAAAGTTTTAAAAGTTAAGAAAGGAACTGCCGTTTCGGGTGACAGGTTTGTGTGTGACGCCGAACTTCGCAATTCTTTAAGGGATAATTTTGGTGCAATGTCCTGCGATATGGAAACTGCCGCTATTGCTTATGTTTGTGATTTTTCAGACATACCGTTCTTTGCTTTAAGAAGAATTTCCGATGATGCGGGTGCTGATGCGATGGACGATTACAGAGAAATGAATACCTCAGATGAAACTCTGCTTTTGGATATTATAATACAATTTATTTATAAGATTTTAGAGGCATAAATTCGGGTGATTTTTAATGGAAACATCTAAAAATGAAACCAGTAAACTAAAAAAAGGCGCCTTGATTTTAGTCTTTTCTTCTGTTTTGGTTAAAATTATCAGTGCAATATTTAAAATTCCGCTTGCTTCAAATTTTTGCCTTGGCGATTTAGGTTTTGGATATTTTTCTTCCGCACATGATATATTTATTCCGATTCATTTTGTTGCAGTTTCGGGTTTTCCGGTTGCAATTTCGCAAATGGTTTCGGAATACGTAGCAAAAGGTGAATACAGTAATGCAAGATCTGCCCTTAAAGCCTCTAAAAAACTAGTTTTAACGTTAGGATTAATAGGTTTTGCAATATATGTTGGCCTTATACTTTTGTTAGTACCTTTCACAGATAAGACCATTTATTCCTTCTTAGCGGTTGCGCCTTCAATATTATTTTGCTTATGGGCTTCTTGTTATCGTGGTTATTATGAGGGGCTTTCTGATATGCGCCCTGCTGCTATTTCAGGCGTTATTGAGGCGCTGGGCAAGTTGGTGTTAGGTTTAGGCGTTGCTTTTTTTGTGCTTAAAATAAGTGGCAATTTAGCGCTTGCCTCTGCCGCCGCAACTTTTGGTATTTCGTTAGGTGCACTGTTTTCTGCTATTTATTTGAGGTTTAAATATAAGCGTAACAATGGATTGAAAGTTTTTTACGATAGTGGTAAATCGCAACCAATACCCGATGATGAAATCATTAAAAAACTCTTGTTAATATCTATTCCGATAGTTGCAGCATCTCTCTTAAACAGTGCAGTTGCATTTATAGATGCGCTTACTGTTAAAAATCAGATATCGGATTTAATTTCAAATAATTCTGAAAAATTTGCGAATACTTATTCCGCTCTGATATCAGAGTTGAAGGTGCAGGCAGGGGAGAACGTTACACCAAAAATTTTATCCACTGCGCTTTATGGTATAAGAAGTAAAGCATATACCTTGTTCAATCTTATCCCCACATTGACCATGTCAATTGGAGTGGGTCTTATTCCTGTTGTTACCGCAAGTTTTTCAACGGGTGAAAGAAAAATTTTAAAAACAAATATCAGTGCGGTTTTAAAACTTTCTGCATTAATTTGTTTCCCTGCAGGATTAGGCTTTATTGTTTTTAGCGAAAAAATAATGGTGCTTTTATACGGAAGTGTTGCATCTTCCCAAATTGGCGGTCAAATGTTGGCAATGTTTGGAATTGCGGCAATTTTTGCCGGTTTTTCATTACCGCTTGCAAGTATTCTGCAAGCAATAGGTAAGCAGAATGTCGCTTTTATTAATATTTCTTTAGGAATTGTATTAAAGCTTATTCTAAATCTTACGCTTTGCAATATTTACGAAATAAATATATACGGATCTGCAATTTCAACTGTTGCTTGTTTTGGTTTGACCTTTGTTTTGCACTTGATTTGTATACTTAAATATGTAGGGATACCTACTGATTTATTAAACAGTATATTAAAACCGGTTATTTCCGCGGGTATATGTGTTGTGGCGGGTTATGGAGTTGGAATGTTGTCATCATCTTCTGCTTTTACAGCAATTTCAATATTTACCGCAATGGTTGTGTATTTTGTTGTTTTAAGTCTCTTTAATACATTTGATGACACGGATATTCTTGCCTTACCGATGGGCGAAAAACTTTTGAAATTTTGTAAAAGGTTGAAAATTTTGCGATAAACTCGAAAATAATGTCCTAAAATTAGGATATTTTAAAAAAAATTACTAAAATCTATTGATTTTTTTCATAAAGTATGTTAAATTTAATAAGTACAGATAATGTTTTTTGTATTATAACGATTATCGTAAAAAAATTATGGAGGTTTTAAAAATGAACAAGACTGAATTAATCGCTGCAATTGCTGATAAAGCAGGTATTGCAAAGAAAGACGCTGAAAAAGCTCTCGCTGCTTTTGTTGACACAGTAACCGCAGAACTCAAGGCTGACAACAAGGTTCAGCTCCTTGGCTTCGGTACTTTCGAAGTTCGCGCTCGCGCAGCTAGAGAAGGCTTCAATCCCCAGAAGGGCACAAAGGTTCAGATCCCCGCTTCTAAGAGCCCCGCATTCAAAGCTGGTAAGGCTTTAAAAGACGCTGTTAACTAATTATTAGCAGATAAGCCGTCCTTGAAGGACGGCTTTAGTTTTTTTGGAGGAAATATGAGGTTAGATAAATATTTAAAGGTTTCAAGAATTATAAAACGTCGCACTGTAGCCAACGAGGCATGTGATGCAGGCAGAGTGATTGTTAATGGTAAGGTTGCCAGAGCTTCATATGATGTTAAAGTTGGCGATGTTATTGAAATCGCCTTTGGTGCTAGAGAATTTAAGGCAGAAGTTGTTACGGTTGCCGAAACTGTAAAAAAAGATGATGCTGCCGCAATGTATAAAATTATTTAACGAATAACATTAACACTTCACAAATATATTTAATTGTAAATATATTTTTGGAGTGTTTTATTTTGGAAGGCGGCAAATTTGAAAATCATAATATAATAATTGAGGATAGAAAAAAGTTCGTGCTGACAGGAGTTAGTGAAGTTGTTTCTTTTGATGAAGAAACAATAATGCTTGAAACCGCATTTGGTAAACTTGCAATCAGGGGAACGGGGTTAAGAATACTAAATTTTGAATCTCAAATTGGTGACATTACAGGCGAGGGAAAAATATTCGCTTTGATTTATACCGCAAATGATGTAGGGGGAGGATTTTTCTCCCGTTTATTTAGGTGAAATATGTGGGAAATTAGTAACTTTTTTCAGGTTATAGGTGTTTTACGAGCGTTTGTTTTAGGGGCAATTTTCTGTCTGGTTTACGATTTTTTGCGGGCGCTAAGAAAAAGCGGAATCAATTCTGATTCAGCAGTTTTTTGGCAAGATATTATATTTTTTGTTTTTATTTCCCCAATTTCTTTTTGTTTTTTATTAGCAACAACAAACGGTGAATTGCGCGCCTATTTTTTTATTGGATTGTTAGTGGGTTTTATAGGGTTTAGGCTAACATTATCTTTTTTGGCTTTAAAAGTGATGTTAAAAATTATCTTCACCTATTTAAAGGCTTTTTCTAAATTTAAACTTGTTATAAATCATATATTTAGGCGTATTTATAAAATTTATTGCCTTATACATGAGATTTTTAGAAAAAATCTTCTAAAACTAATAATTTGTTTTAAAAAACTCTTGAAAAAGCGGTAATGCATGTAGTATAATACCCTGTGTATGTAATAACGATTTGGTTTGTTAAACTTATTTGATATTTTGATAAATTGATTTGTTTGTGTTTTGGAGTTTTATGTTATGAAAAGAAAACCTAAAAAACAAAAAAGCATTATTTTGCGTCTTATAATTATTGGTGTTTGTGCTTATATGACGCTATCACTCGCAAATCTTTGGAGCGCACTCTCTGAAGCTAAACAGGAGCGCGATTCCTTAAAGGAAATGTATAATCAGGAAGTTAATGATATTGAAGAACTTCGTGTTATGCTTGATAATGAATCAAATGATAAAATCATTGAAAAAGCGGCACGTGAGCGACTTGGTTATATTTATGCCGATGAACAGATATTTATAGATATTTCAGGAAACTGATTATAATATTTAAAGGGTTATTTTAGGAGGATTTCATTTTTTTATGGAGTTAAATGTTGGACAGATTGTTGAAGGTAAGATTACCGGTATCACAAAATTCGGTGTGTTTGTCGATTTGGGTGAGGGTAAATCTGGTTTGGTACATATTTCAGAGGTTGCTCGTTCATATGTTAATGATATTAATGAATTTGTAAAAATCAACGATGTTGTTAAAATGAAGGTTTTAACAATTTCGGAAGATGGTAAGATTTCACTCAGTATCAGAAAAGCCTTAGAAAAAGAAAACAATGAAGAACGCCGCGAACGTCGTGAGAGAAAGGTGTCACCACCTCCCAAGCCTGACGGTTCTTATACTTGGACTCCCAAAAAGGCTGAACCTGCAAGTTTTGAGGAAATGATGAGCCGTTTTAAGGCAACAAGTGATGAGAAATTCTCGGATTTAAAGCGCAAAAATCCCGAGGCTAAGCGTTCAAAACGCGGAGCAATGAAATAATAACATATATATTATTTTAGGCGGATTCACAAATGTGTTTCCGCCCTTTTTGTTAAACGGAGTAAATTATGATTAATGAGATTTCATGCGACAAAATCATTGAAGCAGTCGAAGAACTTTGCATAAAAGCAAATAAAGTTTTACCGCAGGATATTGTTAGTAAAATTTCTGATTTTAAGAATTGTGAGTCCTGCGATTTGGCACGTTCGGTGCTTTGTGATTTGGAAAAGAATATTGAGGTTGCAAATCAGTATGACTTGCCTATCTGTCAGGATACCGGTATGGCGGTTGTTTTCTTAGAGGTGGGACAAGAAGTTCACTTCACCGACGGTCTTTTAAACGATGCCGTAAATGAGGGTGTAAGACGAGGTTACGAAAAAGGTTTGCTTAGAAAATCGGTTGTTAATGACCCTTTAAGGCGCGTTAATACCAACGATAATACTCCTGCGATAATTCACACAACTATTGTTTCAGGCGATTCAGTGAAGATTACTGTGGCTCCAAAAGGGTTTGGCAGCGAAAATATGAGTTGTGTTAAGATGCTTAAACCGGCAGACGGCAGAGATGGTGTTGTGTCGGCAGTTCTTGAAATTGTCAAAAAAGCTTCTAATAATCCTTGCCCACCTATTGTTGTTGGTGTTGGAATTGGCGGAGATTTTGAGCAATGTGCTTTACTTTCAAAAAAAGCTCTTTGCAGAAATATAAGTGTACGTAATAGTGATGATTTTTATTCTTTGTTAGAAAATGAACTACTTGAAAAAATCAATGAATTAGGTATTGGCCCACAGGGCTTTGGTGGAGATACTACTGCTTTGGCGGTAAATATTGAAACTGCACCTACCCATATTGCAGGACTACCTGTTGCGGTTAATATTGGATGTCATGTTACACGACATGCGACTTGTGAGGTAAAATAATGGATAATATAAAATTAGTGGCACCTTGTTTATTTGGTATTGAAAGTGTTGCCGCAAGTGAATTTAAAAGAATGGGATTTGAAGATATTGTTACCGAAAACGGAAGAATCTTGCTTTCGGGTGACAGTAATATGATAGCTCGCGCTAATATTTGTTCGAGATTTGCAGAACGAATAATGATAAATGTCGGTGAGTTTTCTGCTGTGACTTTTACAGAACTTTTTGATGGAGTAAAGGCGCTCCCTTGGGAAAATTATATTGGTAAATTGGATGCTTTTCCTGTAAACGGTTGGAGCATTAATTCTCAACTTTTCAGTATTCCCGATTGTCAGTCAATAATCAAAAAGGCTATTGTTGAAAGATTGAAACTTAAATATCATATTAATTATTTTGAAGAAACAGGACCGGAGTATAAAATCAGATTTTCCATTCATAAAAATATGGTTACTATGATGATTGATACAAGCGGCGATGGTCTTCATAAACGTGGTTACAGAAGAAATTCAAATGATGCGCCTTTAAAAGAAACATTGGGTGCTGCAATGTGTGATTTGGCGCGAATTTATCCTGACACCAAGCTGTTTGATCCTTTCTGCGGTAGCGGTACTTTGCTTATTGAAGCGGCTTTAATGGCGACAAATATGGCTCCGGGACTTAGACGCTATTTTGCGGCAGAGCGTTTTGGCTTTTTGGATGACAAAATCTGGCGTGAAGAACGCACAAGAGCACAGGATTTAATCCGTCACAATATTGAATTTTCTGCACAAGGTTTTGATATTGATAAGAATTGTGTTGAATTAACACTTGCTAACGCAAAAAAAGCCGGTGTTGAAAAATATGTTAAGGCGGCTGTTGGTGAAGTTAAAGATTTTTCCGCTCCTAAAGAAAGATGTCTCACAATTACTAACCCACCTTATGGCGAAAGATTACTTGATGTTAAAGCGGCAGAAGAACTTTATAAAGTTATGGGTGAGCGTTTTGTTCAAGGTGATGGACAGAAATATTATGTAATAAGCCCTCACGATGAGTTTGAAAAATTCTTTGGAAAAACCGCAGATAAACGCCGTAAGCTTTACAACGGTATGATTAAATGTCAGCTCTTTATGTATTTTAAATAGATAGAGGTTACTATGAAGATAGCGGAAAAGATTAATTTTAATTTTGAGGAATTATGTGATAACGGTGCCATAAATATTGTAATATTAGGCGATAGTGTTTCTCATGGTTGCTTTGATAAAGATGAACGTGATTATGAGGCAGTTTATTGGAGAAAATTACAGAAAAAAATTTATGAAGTAAGAGATTATACTCCTGTTAATATTATTAATTCTGCTATAGGTGGCGATACTGTAACACATGCGTTACCTCGACTATATAGGGATGTGATTTCCCATCATCCTGACCTTTGTATTGTTTGTTTTGGTCTTAATGATATAAACGGCCCTCTTGAAGAATATGAAAGCTCTTTGAAAGTGATTTTCAATACTTGCAATGATAATGGTATTGATGTGATTTTTATGACACCTAATATGCTTAACACGTATTCATCTGATGAGACTGAGGCAAAGTATAAGGATTATTCTTTCATTACTGCAGATATGCAAAATAGCGGCAAAATGGATACGTTCATGCAAAAAGCACGTGAGGTTGCAAAGGAATGCGTTATTACTGTTTGTGATTGTTATGCCGAGTGGAAAAGATTATACGAGAACGGTGAAGATATAACTATGCTTTTAGATAATAAAATTAATCATCCCACAAGAGAAATGCATAATTTATTTGCCGATATGTTATTTGATGTAATCTTTGATCGAGATTTCGTTTCCAACTCAAAAGATGAAAGCACAATGTTTAGAGGATAATATGCAGATTTTATTTGAAGATAATGATATAGTTGTTTGTGTAAAACCGCGTGGTATTATATCGCAAGCTGACTCTAAAGGTGGTATTAGTATGATATCACAGCTTGAGGAAATTTGTGGATGCACAATTTATCCCTTGCACCGACTCGACCGAGAGGTTGGCGGAGTTATGGTATATGCAAAAACAAAATCGGCTGCGGCTTCTTTAAGTAAAGATATTACCGAACACCGCTTTAAAAAAGAATATATAGCTTTAATTCACTCAAAACCGCAAGAAAAAGCGGGGGAG
>JAZTXU010000021.1:0-2867 GCA_045636565.1 Acutalibacteraceae bacterium | reverse complement strand
AATGGAAATCAGAACAGATTACAGTGATATTAAATTTAAAAACAACGGCAAATTGAAACTGCTTATAATTGTGGGTACAAGACCCGAAATTATAAGACTTGGTGCAGTTATAAACAAGTGCAGGAATTATTTTGACTGTATTTTGGCACATACCGGTCAGAATTATGATTACAATCTTAACGGTGTTTTCTTCAAAGATTTAAAACTCAAAAATCCTGATGTTTATATGGATGCGGTTGGGGACGATTTGGGTGCCACAGTTGGAAACATTATTAATTGCTCTTACAAGTTGATGAATCAGATAAAGCCTGATGCATTACTCATTTTGGGCGATACAAATTCATGCCTTTCTGCTATTTCAGCAAAAAGATTGCATATTCCGATTTTTCATATGGAGGCGGGCAACCGTTGTAAGGATGAGTGTTTACCTGAGGAAACAAATCGCCGTATCGTTGATATTATAAGCGATGTGAATCTGGCATATTCGGAGCATGCAAGAAAGTATCTTCACGAATGTGGGCTTCCTAAAGAACGCGTTTATGTAACGGGTTCACCCATGGCAGAGGTTTTGCATAATAATTTAGAAGAAATCGAGTCTTCCGATATTCATGCTCGATTAGGTCTTGAGAAGGGCAAATATATTCTACTTTCAGCACACAGAGAGGAAAATATTGATACTGAAAAGAATTTCCTTTCACTCTTTAATGCAATCAATAAAATGGCAGAGAAATATGATATGCCGATACTTTATTCATGCCATCCGCGCTCTAAAAAGAGATTGCAAGAAAGCGGATTTGTGCTCGATAAGAGGGTTATTCAGCATGAGCCTCTTGGATTCCACGATTACAATTGTTTGCAGATGAATGCTTTTGCTGTGGTTTCTGACAGCGGTACTTTGCCCGAGGAAAGTTCTTTCTTTACAAGTATTGGAAAACCTTTCCCGGCAATTTGCATACGTACTTCTACCGAACGCCCCGAGGCTCTTGATAAGGCTTGTTTTGTTTTGGCAGGAATTGCCGGTGACGGTCTGATACAAGCGGTGGAAACGGCTGTTACTATGAATGAAAACGGAGATTACGGTATTCCGGTGCCTGATTATGTGGAAGAAAATGTATCAACAAAGGTGGTAAAATTGATTCAAAGTTACACCGGTGTTGTTGATAAAATGGTTTGGAGAAAAAATTAACAGTACATTTATTTAGCGGTTACGAAATAATTATGAGGGACATCGTATAATTACGATGTCCCTTTAAATTTACCGTTTTTAAAATCGAAAAATTTATATCAAGATTGTATAGTTATATATGTGTGTAAGTTTCCGGTTAGGCTATATCAAGCAATTTTGAAAATTCAAGTGAAATCTGTCGAAACAAAAAATATTTTATTAGTGTATTTACAGTCGCCCGAGGCAATAATTTTAATACAACATTAATTGCTTTCAGACGGGAGACTCGCAAATGTATAATAACAAGGTTTTTATTTGCGGTGTTGATACATCAAAGTTGCCGCTCTTAAAGGAAAGTGAAAAGGAAGCGCTCCTCAAAAAGGTGAAAAACGGCGATAATACCGCCCGAGATGACCTCATAAACGGAAATCTGCGATTGGTTTTAAGCGTTATTCAGCGTTTTACGGGCAGAGGCGAAAATATTGATGACCTTTTTCAAGTTGGGTGCATAGGACTTATAAAATCAATAGATAATTTTGACATAACCCAGAATGTGCGGTTTTCCACCTACGCCGTTCCAATGATAATAGGTGAAATACGACGGTATCTCAGAGACAACAACGCAATAAGGGTTAGCCGCTCAATAAAGGATACCGCCTACCGCGCAATGCAGGTAAAAGAAGAACTTATGCGCGTTAAACAGACCGAGCCTACGGTTGAAGAAATTGCTGAAAGGTTGGAAATTCCGTCAAGCGAGGTGGTTATTGCGCTCGAAAGTATTGTGAGCCCGATGTCGCTTTATGACCCAATTTATTCCGACGGAGGGGACACAATTTATGTACTCGATCAGGTGGGTGACAATAATGATGACAACAACTGGTTAGATGAAATCTCGCTGAAAGAGGCAATAAAGGATTTAAGCAAACGCGAAAAACTTATTTTGTCGCTCAGATTTATGCAGGGAAAAACTCAGATGGAGGTCTCCCGCGAAATAGGAATAAGCCAAGCGCAGGTTTCCCGCCTTGAGAAAGGCGCGCTTGATAAAATTAAATCGTAAAATTGCTTGACGGTAAAAACAAATTATAGTTTATCGGTCGGGTTAATTGTATCGTCAGTAAGCCTTCCCCAGCGGGGAAGGTGGCACGAGGAACGAGTGACGGATGAGGAGAAAAAAGATTTGTTTTTTCTGAATTCGTTCTCCTCATCCACCGCAAGCGGTCCCCCTTCTCCGCTGGAGAAGGCGAATTTTAAAGCAATTTACTCACCGTTAAATTGTAATTTATCGGGGAGTTTGATTAATGCGTAATTCGTAATGCGTAATTCGTAATTTTGGTGTCTGCGACGCGGCGTGCCGCCGAGGCATTCCGTGGAGGTTTTATTATATGCCTAATTTCCACCCCGATGGTGAGTTTGTGATATATCTATTTGAAAATGTTTGATATGTAAATATACCATTTGTAGGGACAGGCGGTCTCGCTGCGGCTCGGTCCCTCGTCGGTTCTAAATATCCACCGGATATTCATTCATTACCGCCTCGCACGCTTACGCTACCTCGACTGTCCGTTAAATTTAATCTTTGCTTGCGGGCAGTCGAGGACGCCTGCCCCTACGATATGTAAATTGACATTGCGTAGGGGCTGATGACCACATCAGCCGTAAAAACACATAGAAATCCTCGGGACGATGTAGGCATCGTCCCCTA